>DMHI01000009.1 GCA_003449515.1 Lysobacteraceae bacterium
ACGCGGTCGAACTGGGCCGCGGCACGCAGCCCGAGGTGCGGCTGCGGGTCGTCGCGGTCTTCGCGTGCGGCCTCGAGCATGCGCCGCATGTCGGCGTGGGCGCGCTCGCGGTGGCCGCGTTCGATCAGCCGGGATTCGAGCCCGCCCACACAGGCGTGGAGGTGCCGCACGTCGTCGGCGGCGTACGCGAGCTGCTGGGCCGAGAGGGGTCGGCGCAGCCAGTCCGAGCGTGTCTCGCCTTTCGGCAGATCGACACCGATCAGGGTGCGCACCAGTGCCTGGTAGCCGAGCGCCGGCCCGAGCCCGGCGAACGCCGCCGCAATCTGGGTGTCGTAGAGCGAGTGTGGCAACACGCCGAGCGCGTGGCGGAAGGCGAGCAGGTCTTCGCTGGCGCTGTGCATCAGGGCGTGGCTGGTGGCGATCGGCGCGGCCAATGCCGCGGCGACGCCCGCGGCGGTCGGATCGATCAGCCGGATCGCGCCGCTGGCGTCGGCCACCTGGACCAGCGCGAGCTGCGGAAAATAGGTGCGCTCGCGCATGAATTCGGTGTCCAGCGCGAGTGCGCTGGAGGTGTCGAGGGCGTCGAAGGTCGGGCCGACATCGGCCGCCCGATCGACCAGGGGATCGCTCATGCCTTTCCTTGCAGGGGAGGGGGCCTTAGCCTAACGTCTCCTTCCGCGCGCGCCGCGCTGTCGATCCGTTTCCGCGTGCACCCGAGAGTTTCCGCGCCTGCCATCGCCTTGGCCCTCGCCCTCGCCCTGAGCGGCTGTGGGGCGGGCGAGCCGTCTTCTCCGGCACCGGCCCCGGCCGCGATCGATCCGCCGGAGGCCGCGGCAGCCGACCATGCCGAGGCCGCCCCGGATCCGGCGCCCACCCGGTCGGCGCTGCCCTGGCGGCGCACCGAGGTGCTGGTGCCGGTCGAGGCGCGCGCGGCCTTGCTGGCGCAGGCGGTCGAGGCCGAGCGGCGCGGCGATCTGTTCGGCAGCGCGCCGCTCGGCGCCCTCGATCTGTATGCGGCACTGGCCAGTGCCGAGCCGCCGATGCCGGAAGCCGAAGTGGGCCGCGAGCGGGTGCTCGAGGCGCTGGCGTCGCGCTTCGAGCTGGCGCGCCTTGCCGGTCGCTTCGACGACGCCGAGGCGATCGCGGCGGTGCTCGAAGTTGAACGGGCCGACGGCGATGCCGATCGGCGCGCGATGCTGGCGCAGGCGCGTGCCGCCGCCCAGCACGTCGCCGCTGGCGATGCGCGCCGCCAGGCCGGGCGCTGGTTGTCTCCGCGTGGCGACAGCGCGGTGTTCCACTACCGCGAAGCCTTGGCGTTGCAGCCTGGCTATGTGCCCGCGCAGCAGGGCCTTGCGGCGGTGGAGCGGGCGCTGATCGATCGAGCCGAGGCCGCCGCTGCCGGCGGCGACTACATCGATGCCGACGCCGACCTCGCCCGTGCCGCCCGGATCGGCCGGCACCCCGCCGAGGTGCAGGATGCGCGCGCCGCGCTGGCGCAGCGTCGTGCCGCGCGTGCAGCCGAAGCACTCGCCGCGGCCACGGTCGCGCTCGACCGCCTCGACCTGCCCACCGCCGCCCGTGCGCTGGCCGAGGCTCAGGCCGCCGATGCGCAGGCGACCGGTCTGGACGCGGCAGCGCAGCGGCTGGCGACGGCGCGCCGCTACGGTCACTTCCTGCCCGGGCAGCGGTTCGCCGACGCCTTCGCCGAGCGCGGCAGCGGGCCGGCGATGGTGGTGATCCAGCATGGAACGTTCAGGATGGGATCGGGCGATGACGAGCCCGGCGCCCGTGACAACGAGCGACCCGCGCGCAGTGTGCGCTTCGAGCGCGGCTTCGCCCTCGCCGTGCATGAAACCACGGTGGCCGAGTTCAGCCGGTTCATCGCCGCCACCGGCTACCGCACCGTGGCCGAGCGCAGCGGACGGTCGTCCGCCTACGACGAGCGCGGCGGTGCCATGGTGGGCCTGCGCGGTGCGCACTGGCGGCGCAGCTACACCGGTCGCGGCCTGGCGGCCCCCGACCTGCCGGTGGTGCACGTCGCCTTCGAGGATGCGGTGGCCTACGCCGAGTGGCTGTCGGCGCGCACCGGCCAGCGCTATCGCCTGCCGTCGGAAGCGGAATTCGAGTACGCGTTGCGGGCCGGCGTCGATGCCGCGTGGCCGTGGGGCACGCCGCTGCCGCGGCGCGCGCTCGGCAACCTCACCGGCGATGGCGACACCTCGCCGCAGGGCCGGCGCTGGGGCCGGCCGATCCGCGGCTGGGACGATGGCCACTGGGGCCCGTCGGCGGTCGGGTCGTTCCCGGCGGAGGGCTTCGGCACACGCGATCTGATCGGCAACGTCTCGGAGTGGGTCGAGGACTGCTGGCACGACGGCTACCGTCGGGCACCCTCCGACGGCCGGGCCTGGGTGAACTCGGGCTGTCGCGAGCGCGTGGTCCGGGGCGGCAGCTGGGCCAGCACCCTCGAGCAGGCGCGCTCGGCATTCCGCCTGCAGGTGCCTCAGGAGCTGAGCTCGGCGCGGATCGGTTTCCGCGTCGCCCGCGACATCTAGCCAGCGCGCCTCGGCCGTTTGCGCCGACTCGGCCGAGCTGGCGCAGCTGGCCCGACTCAGTCGCGCGGCTTACGGCTCGTGGGCTTCGCCGCTTTGGCCGGTTTGGCCGCTTTCGCCGCCGCGCCGCGTGGGCCCGCCGCCTTCTTCCTCGTCGGGCCGCTGCCGAGCGTGCCGCCCTTCAGCACGCCCTGCTGGAAGTTCTTCCACAGCTCGAGGTTGCGCTCGGCGATCTGGTTGAGCATGGCGAATGGCGAGGTGCTGATCAGGCCGCCGAGCTGCTTGCGCAGCGTGTGCTGCTGCTCGAGGAACACCTGCAGGCTGCGCTCGATGTAGCGGCTCATGAAGCCGTGCAGCGGGTCGCCGTAGAAGCGGATCATCAACTGCAGTGAGGCCGTGGAGAGCATCGGCTGCCCCTCCTCCTCGCGCTCGGCGATGATCTGCAGCAGCACGAGGCGGGTGATGTCCTGGCCGCTGCGGGCGTCACGCACTTCGAACTCCTCGCCGTCCAGTACCAGTTGGCGCACGTCGTCGAGCGTCACGTAGCTGGAGATCCGCGTGTCGTAGAGGCGGCGGTTCGGGTACTTCTTGAGCAGTCGGATCGAATCCATGGGTGCGGCGGCGGGAATCCTGTCGTCAGCGTCCGTGTGGCGGCGCACCACGGCAAGTGAATCCTCGTCAAGGCACCGGGCGGATCGCTGGTTCTGTGCGCGCCGTCGCGGTGGGCGCGGCCGCGCCGGTGTTGTCGCCGCCGCGCGGCCCTTCGCGGGGGATCCGCGACGGGTCGAACACCCGCGCCGCCCGCGCCAGCGTCGCCTCGGGGCCATGCCAGGCGGGAAACGCCTCGGCGGGCTGGCCAAGGGCCGACCAGCAGCGGCGCAGCACAAGCTCTGCGGGCAGGGCATCGATGCCGGCGGCATCCGCCGACTTCGCCAGTTTACGACCCTCGGCGTCGCGCCACAGCGGCAGGTGCAGGTAGCGCGGCGTCGGTAGACCGAGCGCGCGCTGCAGCGCGATCTGCCGCGGCGTGGAGTCGAGCAGGTCGGCACCGCGCACCACCTCGGTGATGCCCTGCGCGGCATCGTCCACCACCACGGCGAGCTGGTAGGCCCACAGCCCGTCGGCGCGGCGCAGGACCACATCGCCGACGTCGCGGCGCAGGTGCTGCTCGACACGCCCGTGCACCGGGTCGTCGAAGCCCACGAGGGTGTCGGGCACCCGGAAACGGAAGCTCCGCGTGCGGTGTGCACCCGCGGGAACCGGCGCGCAGGCGCGGTGGACGCCAGCCGTCGCGGCGAGGTCGGCGCGGCTGCAGCGGCAGGGGAATGCCGCGCCGGACGCGAGCAGGTGGTCGAGCGCCGCGCGGTAGCGCGCGTGGCGATCACTCTGGAACACCACCGGGCCGTCGGGGATCAGGCCGAGGCCGGCCAGGGTGGCGAGCTGTGCCGCGGCGACGCCGGGGCGTTCGCGTGGTGGATCGAGGTCTTCGATCCGCACCAGCCAGCGGCCGCCGCCACGACGGGCGTGAAGCCAGCTACCGAGCGCGGCGAGCGCCGAGCCCCAGTGCAGTGGGCCGGTGGGCGAGGGCGCGAAGCGGCCGACCACGCCTCCTGCCGCGGCCGCTGCCGGATGCTGCGGTTCGGCAGGGCTGGGCGATGAAGATGGCGTCACGGCGGCAAGGGGATTCGACGGTGGGCACCCGGCGCAGTGCTTGAACTTTATCGTTTTCCGCCACACTAAGCGCCGAGCCCACCCTCGCATCGGTGCCTGACCATGAAGCGCGTCGCCCTTTTCCTCGCCACCAACCTGGCCATCCTGCTGGTCTTCTCGGTGGTCTGGATGATCCTCAGCCAGTTCTTCAACCTGTCGACCTTCACCGCCGACTACAACATCAACCTCGGCGGCATGCTGGTGTTCTGCGCCATCTTCGGGTTCAGCGGTGCCTTCATCTCGCTGGCGCTGTCGAAGTGGATGGCCAAGCGCTCGACCGGCATGGTGCTGATCACCCAGCCGCGCAACGAGCTGGAGCAATGGCTGTACAGCACCGTCAAGCGCCAGGCCGAGAAGGCCGGCATCGGCATGCCCGAGGTGGGCATCTACGACGCGCCGGAGATCAACGCCTTCGCCACCGGCGCCTCGCGCAACAGCAGCCTGGTCGCGGTATCGACCGGCCTGCTGCGCGCCATGCCGCGCGACGAGGTGGAGGCGGTGCTGGCCCATGAGGTCAGCCATGTCGCCAATGGCGACATGGTCACGTTGACGCTGATCCAGGGCGTGGTGAACACCTTCGTGATGTTCCTCGCCCGCATCGTCGGCCACGCCATCGACCGCATCGTGTTCAAGAACGAGGACGGCCCGGGCATCGGCTACTTCGCCACCGTGATCGTGCTCGAGATCATCTTCGGCATCCTCGCTTCCACCATCGTCATGGGCTTCTCGCGCTGGCGCGAGTTCCGCGCCGATGCCGGCGGTGCCCAGCTCGCCAGCCGCGAGAAGATGATCGCGGCGCTGCAGCGCCTCGCCCAGACCTACGGCCAGAGCACGCTGCCGTCGGAAGTGCGCGCCTTCGGCATCTCCGGTGGCGTCGCCTCGGGCCTCAAGAAGCTGTTCATGAGCCACCCGCCGCTGGCCGAGCGCATCCAGGCCCTGCGCGAGCTGCCGATGCAGCGCGTGCCGACCATCGGCTGAACACGGGACCGGCCGCAGGCTACTCGCCCGCCATCGCGTCCGCCGGCACCCGGCCTGCGGACGCGGCTTTTTTCAGCGATTCGAAGTCGGCTTCGTTGCGGCGCCGGTAGGCCAGGGCGAAGGCCTGCATCGCCTTCGCCAACGCGCCGCCCTTGCCGATGTAGCCGTGCAGCTCGTCGGGGCAGCCGGCCTTCGCATGGGCGCGGGCGAGGGCGTAGCCGCAGGCCTCGGCGTATTCGCGGAAGTCCTCGGGCTTGAAGGCCGCAACATTGAACGCCGCCTTCATGTCACGAAGCTGGCGCACATAGAACTCGGCGCGCAGGCTGGGGCAGCCGGCCCAGCCGATGAAGATGTCGGAGGCGGCCTGCATCAGCCGTTGGCCGTTGACGATGCGCTCGCCGTCATGCGCCTCCCGGCTGCGGCCGAGCGGCTTCTCGAGCACCGAATCGGCCGCCTCCTTGAACTGCAGGAACAGCGGGTGCTGGTTCGAGGCCACGAACAGGGCGATGAAGCAGCGCCGGCCCACCGAGCCCACGCCGGGCACCTTCACCGCCACGTCGTGCAGCACGTAGCGATCTAGCAGGGTGCGGCGGTCGGCCGAGAGCGAGGCGCGGTAGTCGGCGAGGAAGCGCGGCAACTGCGCGCGGAAGCGGCCAAGTTCGCGGTCGGTGGCGGCGCCGTCGTGATAGACGAAGGGAGGCGCGTCCTTGATGTTCCAGCGCCCGTCGGGCAGCCGCTCGGTGGCCTCGGCGGCGAACACCGCCGAGGTCTTGCGCCGCGCCTTGCGGATCACTTCCAGCTCGTGCTCGTCGTCGCCGGAGAGTTCGAGCAGGGTCTCGGCGGTGAGCCGGTAGTACCAGGCGTCGAGCACGTCCATCCGCGCGAAGCGGCGCATGCGATCGGCGTAGGCGTGCACCAGGGTGTCGACCAGCGACTTCTGCGTCGATTCACCCTGGCCGTGCACGTCGGCGGCGATGGCGAAGCTGGCGGCGAGCCGGCGCAGGTCCCAGTCGAAAGGCCCGGGCAGGGTTTCATCGAAGTCATTGATGTCGAACAGCAGGGTGCGTTCGGGGCTGGCGAACAGGCCGAAGTTGTTCAGATGCGCGTCGCCGCAGAGCTGTGTCGCCAGCCCGCTGTGCGGAAGCCCGGCGAGGTCGTGCGCCATCAGCCCGGCACCTCCGCGAAAGAACGCGAACGGATCGGCGAGCATGCGGCCATAGCGGATCGGCTTGAGCTCGGGCACGCGGTCGCGGTGGCTGGCTTCGAGCAGCGCGACGGCATCACGCGTCGAGCGTGGTGCGCTGCCCAGGGCCTCACGCGGCGCGCTGCGCCGGCTGGCCTTGCCACGCGCTTGCGCGGCATCGCCGCCGTAGGGCGTGACGCTGGAGGGGCGGGTACTGCGGCGGGTCGGCATCGGCGGATTACCGGGTGGAGGATGGGCCGAGCCTAGCGCGATGACGGCCCGGATCAAGTCGGGTGCGGCGTGGTCGCCGGTGCGCCAGGCTTCGCCGCACGGCCGCCCGACGGGGCAGGAAGCCGCTCGGCGGCCCGGCCCTGAGCTGCAGGTCCTGGGCCCGCGCTCACCCCGGTTCAGCCCGGCCGCTCTAAACTGCACACGTGTCCCGCAATCGCCCCGCTCGGCCTGCCGCCATGCGCTTCGCTCCGATCGTCTGGATCCGCACCGCCGCTGCCGGTGCGCTCGTCGCCATCAACACCGTGCTGCACGCGGTGCCGATCCTCTCGCTGGCGCTGGCCAAACTGCTGATGCCGTTCCGCCGCGCCCGTCTGGCCATGTCGCGCTGGATGCCGGCCTTCGGCGAGAGCTGGATCGCGGTGAACAGTTGGGCCATCGCCCGCTTCACGCCCACGCGCTGGGTCATCACCGGCGATGATGCACTGAGCCATGTGCGTCGCTACCTCGTGCTCAGCAACCACCAGAGCTGGGTCGACATTCCGGTGCTGCAGAAGGTGCTGAACCGTCGCATCCCGTTCCAGCGCTTCTTCCTCAAGGATTCGCTGAAGTGGGTGCCGGTGCTGGGGCTGGCCTGGTGGGCGCTCGATTTCCCCTTCATGAAGCGCGCCAGCAAGTCGCAGATCCAGAAGAAGCCCGAGCTGGCGCGCCGCGACATGGACACGGCACGCCGGGCCTGCGCGAAGTTCCGCGAGATCCCGGTGTCGGTGATGAACTTCGTCGAGGGCACGCGCGCCAATGCGGCCAAGCTCGCCGACAGCGGCTACCGCCACCTGCTCAAGCCCAAGTCCGGCGGCGTGGCGCAGGTGCTGAACTCGATGGGCGAGATGCTCGACGGCATCGTCGATGTCACCATCGTCTACCCGCAGGGTCGGCCCAGCATCGTCGACCTGCTCGCCGGCAGGGTGCGCGAGATCCGCGTCGACCTGCGCCTGCGTCCGGTGCCGCTGGAACTGGTGGGCGGCGACTACGAGAACGACCGCGACTACCGCGTGCGCTTCCAGCAGTGGCTGAACGGCGTCTGGGCCGAGAAGGACGCGCGCTTCGATGCGCTGATGGCGCAACCGGCGTAGGCCGCGCGACGGCGGGCGCTGGGCCCGGGGACTTGATCGCCGCTTCCCGAACCGGTATAGCGCGGGGCTGATGCCGGAGAATCCGATGTCGGTTGTTCTGGAGTTCACGACGATCTTCGTCGAGCAGTTGCAAAGCCCCACCCTGGCCTTTCTGCTGGGGGGCATGCTGCTGGCGGCCCTGGGCAGCCGACTGGAAATCCCGGACGCGGTCTACCAGTTCATCGTGCTCGTGCTGTTGCTGAAGATCGGCATCGGTGCCGGCATGGCGATCCGCGAGGCCGATCTGGCCGACATGGCCCTGCCGGCTCTGGCCGCGGCCGGGCTTGGCGTGGCGATCGTGCTGCTGGCGCGCGTGACCCTGGTGGCACTGCCCGGATTGCGGCGCGAGGACGGGCTGGCCACCGCCGGGCTGTTCGGCGCCGTCTCGGCCTCCACCCTTGCCGCTGGCATGGTGATGATGGACGAGGCTGGTCGCAGCTATGAAGCCTGGGTGCCGGCGCTGTATCCGTTCATGGACATCCCCGCGCTGCTGACCGCCATCGTGCTGGCGCAGATGGCGCGCGCGCGCGCGGGCGGCGGCGGGGCGGTGAACATCCGCCGTCTGCTCATCGATGCCCTGCGCGGTTCGGCGCTGTCGGCCCTGCTCCTGGGCGTTGTCCTGGGGATGCTGGCGCGGCCCGATCCGGTCTATGCCAGCTTCTACGATCCGCTGTTCCGGGGCTTTCTTTCGATCCTGATGCTGGTCATGGGCATGGAGGCGTATGCCCGTCTCGCCGAATTGCGCGGCGTGGCGCATGTCTATGCCGTATATGGCATCGTGGCCCCCTTCGTGCATGGCGCGCTGGGGTTTGCGGCCGGCTACGGGCTGCACCTGCTGACCGGTTTTTCGGCCGGTGGGGCCGTCATGCTGGCGGTGATGGCCGCGTCCTCCTCGGACATCTCGGGCCCGCCCACCCTGCGCATGGCCATTCCGCAGGCCAACCCGGCGGTCTACATCGGCACGTCGACTGGACTGGGCACGCCGGTGGCGTTGCTGTCGATTCCGCTGTGGATGGCCCTGGCCGAGATGGTATTCACTCCCTGACCCGAGGCGCGACATGACCCATCCAGCGGTCAAGCTGACCATCATCGCCGAGCGCCTGCTCAAGCCCGAGATCGAGACGCTTCTTTCCGAGGCCGGGCTGCACGGCTGGTCGATCTTTCCCGGCGGCGGTCGAGGCGTCCACGGCGTTCACCGCTCGCAAGCGGCCCAGCTCGTGCGTGAATTCGCCATCGTCAAGATCGAGGTGGTGCTGCGCGACCGCGCTGTCGCCGAACGCATCGCCGAGGTGCTGACGAACGACACCATGGCCGAACAGCCGGGCCTGGTCTGGCTCGAACCGGTCGAGGTCTGGCGCATCTCGAAGTTCTGATCGTCGCAGCCCGGTTGGCGTCAGCGATCAGGAATCCGCGGGCGGGCCGATGACGGGCCGCCTCGGCGCTTCGACAAGGCCCGGCAGTGCCGGGCCTTCCGCTGTCCGTCTGTCACCTCGCGGGTGCCGCCTCCCAGCGATCCAGCCAGCTCTCCAGCTCGCGGTAGAAGGTGCGGCTGTTCTCGCCACCCAAGATCCAGTGGTTCTCGTTCGGGAACACCAGCAGCCGGCTCTCGACCTGCTGGCGCTGCAGCAGCGACCAGTATTCGATGACGTTGTTCAGCGGCACGCGGTAGTCGAGTTCGCCGATGGTCACCAGCACTGGCGTCTTGAAGTTCGCCGCCTTCAGCATCGGGTTCTGCGTGACCCAGGCACCGCCGCGTTCCCACACCGGGCCGCCGGCATTCACCTCGCGGTGGTAGATGCTGTCCGAGCTGCCCCACTGCGACTCGGCGTTGACCAGGCCGGCGTGGCTCACGAGGCAGCGGTAGCGCGTGGTGGTGCCCTGCAGCCAGTTGGCGAGGTGGCCGCCGTAGCTGGCACCGCCGGCGCACTGGCGGTTGCCATCGATGAAGCCGAAGCGCTCGATGGCGACATCGGCCGCCTGGTTGATCTCGTTGGCCGGGCCCTCGAACGGATCGCCCTGGATGCCCTGCGCGAAGGCCGCGCCGAAGCCGGTCGAGCCGGTGTAGTTGGTCAGCAGCACCACGCGGTCGGTGCCGGCGATCAGGTGGTAGTTCCAGCGCACGAAGAAGGTGTCGCGCCACATGATGTGCGGGCCGCCGTGGATCAGCACGAACAGCGGGTACTCCTTCGACGGGTCGAAGCCCGCCGGACGCACCAGCATGTTGTGGATACGCGCGCCACGCTCGCTCTCGAACCAGAAATGCTCGACCGGCGGCAGATCGAGCGTCGCGGCCTTGCCGCTGTTGAACGCGGTGAGCGCGCGGTGGCCGCCGCGCGGCTCGATCCGCACCACTTCCGGCGGGTTCACCGCGCTGTCGAAGTTGGCCACCAGCACGCCGCGGGCACCGTCGGCCACCTGCAGGCCGGTGTAGACGCCGCGGTCCATGTCGAAGGCGCGGCGTGCCAGCGCGTCGCCGATGCGCGCGGTGAAGACCTTCTCGTGGCCGTCCTCTTCGGCGGTCATCCACAGCGTGCGGCTGTCGGCGTCGATGCCGAAGCTCGAGACGGCGAGATCGTTCGGCAGTGCGACGGTGGTGCCGCGGGTCATCGCCGGCCAGGCGAAGGTGGCGAGGTGGGTCGGCTGGTAGACCTTCTCGCCGCGCGGCGTGACCTGCGCGACGAGACCACGGCCGTCGGCACTGAACTGCGGGCGGCCGAAGCTGTCCTGCGCCGCCAGCGTGCCGTCGCCGGTCAGGCGCGTGGCCTCACCGCCGCCGGCCGGCACGCGGTAGAGGTCGGTGTGGGTGTTGGCGAAGGCGGCGCGATGCCGGTTCACGGTGGCCGCGAACACCACGTTCTTGCCGTCGGGCGTCCAGGTGGCGTCGATCTCTTCGCCGGTGTCGGTGAATCGACCGCCGAAGCCGGGCTGCTTCACCAGTTCCGAGCCGGCCAGCAGATCCTTGGCTTCACCGCCACCCGTGGGGACAACGAACAGCCGCTGCTGGCGGTCGTCCAGCCAGCGGTCCCAGTTGCGGATCGGGAAGCCGGTGTAGATGCGCACGTTGTCCTTGCGCGCCTTGCGCTCGGCGGCGATGCGCACGTTGTCGGCGTCGTTCATCGTGCCGGGGAACACCGTGCTGACGAACAGGATCCGCGTGCCGTCGGGCGAGAACTGCGGCGTGCGCGCACCGGTCGAGATCGAGGTGACGCGGCGCGGCTCGCCACCTTGGCGGAGATCGAGCACGTAGACCTGCGGCACGCTGTCGCCTTCGCGCTGCACGGTGAAGGCGAGCTGCGAACCATCGGGGCTGAAGCTCGGTGCGGCCTCGGCCGCGCGGCTGAAGGTGAGCTGGCGTGGTTCGCCATCGCGGCCGGTGGGCAGCAGCCAGAGGTCGGCACTCTGCTCGGCCGGGTCGTAGGCCGGCTGCGTGGCGACCACCGCCGCCAGGCGACCGTCCGGCGACAGCGCCGGCGCCGACAGGCGGGTGAAGGTCCAGAGGTCCTCGTGGGTGATCGGGCGTCCCGCCGCGTGGGCGAGGGTTGTCGCGGCCAGCGCGAGGGCGGCGGCGAGGGCGGGGCGGAACAGGCGCATGCGGGGTCCCGGTGGGTGGAGAACCTGTGAGCATCGCCGAAACCGTCGTCGTCGCGCATGGAGGCCGGGTGAAGCCGGCGGCCGTGCCGGGGTTGCGCCGGTTCAGGTGCTGCCGCGGCCGAGCGCGTATCCTGCGCGCCCTTTTCCTTTCGGCACGCAGCGATGCGCCTGAACAAACACCTCTCCGAGGCGGGCTACTGCTCGCGCCGCGAAGCCGACCGCCTGATCGGCGAAGGTCGCGTCACCGTCAACGGCCTCCGCGCCCGCGTTGGCGCCGAGCTGGGCGAAGGCGACAAGGTCGCCGTCGATGGCCAGAACGTCGCCCAGCGCGCCGCCGGCGCGCCCAACAAGCGCCGCCACGTCTACATCGCCTACCACAAGCCGGTCGGCGTCACCTGCACGACCGAGGCCGACGTCGCCGGCAACATCGTCGAGGCCATCGGCCACGAGCAGCGCATCTTCCCGATCGGCCGCCTCGACAAGGACAGCGAAGGCCTGATCCTGCTGACCAGCAACGGCGACATCGTCAACGAGATCCTGCGCGCCGAGAACAGCAAGGAGAAGGAGTATCTCGTCGGCGTCAACAAGGACGTGACCGAGTCTTTCCTGCGCGGCATGGCCAAGGGTGGCATCGCCATGCACGGCCAGACCACGCTGCCGTGCAAGGTGGCGAAGATCGGCCCCGTGGGCTTCCGCATCGTGCTGACGCAAGGCCTCAACCGGCAGATCCGCCTGATGTGCACGCACTTCGGCTACCGCGTGAAGCGGCTGTTCCGCAGCCGCATCGTCAACATCCAGATCGGCCATCTGAAGCCGGGCCAATGGCGCAACCTCAGCGACGCCGAGCTCAGAGGCCTGCTGCCGAATCGCACCGAGTGGTGAGGCGCTGATCGCGCGCGGCGCGAACGGCACAACGTCGAACGGCGGCCCGAAGGCCGCCGTTTTCCTTTCCCGAGGGCCGGGTGGCCTTGGCGCGATTCAGAGCAGCGCCGGCAGCAGGAACGCGAACACCGCGCTGGCCACCGTCGCCACCACCGAGACCACATACAGACCGATCGACCAGCGCCGCAGCCGCGTGCAGGCGCGAGCCAGCGCCGGATCGGCCGGGCAGGGCGCGTGGCGTGCCCGCCACAGCAGTGCGCCGGCCACGACCAGCGCGAGCACGGCGACGCTGAACACCAGGCCCTTGTGCTCCGACAGCCAGATCAGTTGCGGCACGGCAGTGACCAGGCTGGCCAGTGCCGCGCCCGCGCCCAGACTCACCATCGCCGCCGGCAGCACGCAGCAGACCAGCGCACCGGCGCTGGCGAGCAGGGCACCCAACGCACCCCAGAGGCTCTGCTTGCCGGGCGCGAGCAGCTCGTGCGCGCCGCCTGCTGGGTGGGCGTGGCGGGCGTCAGTCGCCACCGCCCACCTCGGCGCGCAGGGCCGCCACCGTGGTGTCGACGCGTTCGATCTTCACCACGGTGTAGCCCGCATCGGTGAGCAGACGCGTTGCGACAGCGTCGGCGATGTCCTGGCCGTCCTTCAGATCGACCGCGACGAGGCGGTTTTCAAGGCTCACCAGCACGTCGCCAGCGGCAGCTTGCTTCTCGAAAGCCGACTTGATGCCGTGCGCGCAGAACGAGCAGACGAGTCCGTTGACTTCGATCTTCAGGGTGGTGGCGAATGCGGATGCGGGGAGAACGCTGGCCAGCGTGATGGCGAGCGCCGCAGCGAGGGAGTGGAAGGTCATGCGGTTCATGGGAATTCCTTGGATTGGGGAGGCGTTCGCGTCAGAAGTTGATCATCAGGCCGGCGAGGGGCTCGCCGTTCTCGTCGGCACCCACTTCCAGCCACCACGTCGGGGTGAAGAAACGCAGGATGGCCTGGGCCATCACGCCCGATTCCGCAGCGTTGGTGGTGTGCGTTCCGCGCACCACGATCCAGGTGGCGAGCCGGTCGATGTCGTGCTCGTAGGGCGCCCAGCCGATCGTGGCCACGTCCATCCGGTGCGACCAGCCGTCGCCCTCGTAGAGATCGCTGTTGAAGGCGGTGTAGATGCGCCGCGTTTCGTAGTCGAGCTGCAGGCCGACATGCGGTGAGAAGCCGCTGCCGAGGCGGGTGCGGGCATGGCCCACGCCGCCCCAGATGAAGGCATTGCCCTGTGCGGTGGGGAAGTTCCAGCGGTGCGCGAGGTGGGCGACGCGCACGTACTCGATGTCGAGTTCGCCGGTGCGTGCGAGCCCGTCGTAACGGATCGTGCCAACGCTGCTGGACCAGCGGAAGGTGTGCGAGTGGGTCAGACGGACGTGATGGCCATCGGCATGGGTATCGGCTCGCATCACGGTGCCGCCCGTGTAGGTGATGGGGCGGGCGAGGGTGGGTGGGGCGATGGCCAGCACAGCCAACGCCGCCGCCAGCGACAAACGGAGGGTCATGGAGTTTCCTGATTCTGGGATGCGGCGCGCGGCCGCAGGGGCACCCGTGGGGTGCCGCGTTCTCGACAGATCAGGCGGCGATGGGCGGCCGCTGCGGCGGCGCGGTGGCGAGGCTGTGAAAGCGCTCGATGTTTGCGGGTAGAACGGCCGCCGGAGCGTGGCGGCTGGCGTTGGCGGCAGGTGTGCTCAGGGCCGCGAACGACACCGAACAGACCCAGAGGCACAGGCCGGTGCATTCTGTTTCATCACCGGCAGGCCCATCCGGCGTCGGCGCCGGGTGGCAGGGTGGAGCGGTGGGATTTGCCGGGATGGCCTCGAACGCCGCCACGGCCTGCGCCCGCTCGCCGGCACTCGCGAGCTCATGCAGGGCCGCCATCGCACCAACGGCGAGCACCTGGGCGAGCAGTGCGGCCACCAGCAGCAGGTGCAGGGCAGGGCGCAGGGCGTTGGCGGCAAGGGCGGGCATCGGGGCTCGAGTCTACCCGAGCGCCGACCCGGCCTGAACCGGAAAGTTCCGCCGGTAGCCAAAAAAGTTGGCTTTCGTCAAGAAAAGGTTTATGGTCGCTCCCGCTGAGCTTGCCGGGTCACGGTGAATTGTGTCCCGATGCGGTAGATCGATGATCCGCTACATCGCCCTCGTGTTGCCTCCCAGCAGACAGCCGCCGGCCTCGAAAACCGGTGAACCATCAATTCATCGAATCTGTTTCTAGGAGACAACCATGTCCGATCGTCAGACCGGCACCGTCAAGTGGTTCAACGACGCCAAGGGCTTCGGCTTCATCTCGCGCGATGGCGGCGAAGACCTGTTCGTGCACTTCCGCTCGATCCAGGGCTCGGGCTTCAAGACCCTGAAGGAAGGCCAGAAGGTCAGCTTCACCGTCGTGAAGGGCCCGAAGGGCCTGCAGGCCGACGCCGTCCAGGCGCTCTGAGCCGCAGCCACGCGCAAGCGTGAACGAACCCCGGGCTCGCGCCCGGGGTTTTTCATTTTGAAGGAGTTCCCCCATGCAGATCGCCGAGCGCACCGTCGCTTCCTTCCACTACACGCTGACCAGCCCGGAAGGGCAGGTCATCGACAGCTCGCGCGGCCGTGAGCCGCTGCCCTACCTGCACGGTGTTGGCCAGATCGTGCCGGGCCTCGAGAAGGCCATGGCCGGTCGCGTTGCCGGCGACAGCTTCCAGGTCGTCGTCCCGGCCGCCGAAGGCTACGGCGAGAGCAACCCCGAGATGATGCAGGCCGTGCCGCGTGGTGCCTTCCCGCAGGACGCCGAGATCGCGCCGGGCATGCAGTTCGAGGCGCAGGGCCCGATGGGCCCGATCACCGTCGTGGTGACGGCGGTCGATGCCGACACCGTCACCATCGACGCCAACCACCCGCTCGCCGGCATGCCGCTGCACTTCGACATCGAGATCGTGGAAGTGCGCGAAGCCTCGGTCGAGGAAGTGCTGCACGGCCACGTGCACGGCGCCGGCGGCCACGAGCACTGACGCCGCTGGGGGAGAGCGGCCAACGAGCGGCGACCCCGGCGCAATTCTGTTAAGGTTGTGTTACCCCGCGTTCGGAGCGCGGGGTTTTGCGTTTCCCGGCCAGGACGGCCCCGAATCCCTCTCCCTTCGTCTCCAAGGAAACGAGATGCGCCGCCATCCCCGCACCGCCCTCAACCGCCACGCGCTCGCGCTGGCCATCGCCCTCGTTCTGCCGACCTTCGCGCTCGCGCAGGACGCTGCCCCGCCCGCCGATGAGGCCGCCAACGACGCCGCCACGCTGGACACCATCACGGTGACGGCGACACGCCGCGCCGAGGACGCCCGACAGGTGCCGATCGCGGTGAGTGCGCTGGATGGCGAGAAGCTCGATGTGATCCGCTCGGGTGCCGACGACATCCGCTTCCTCGCGGCACGCACGCCCAGTCTCAACATCGAATCGTCGTTCGGCCGCGTGTTTCCGCGCTTCTACCTGCGCGGCCTCGGCAACACCGACTTCGACCTCAACGCCTCGCAGCCGGTCTCGCTGGTGTACGACGATGTCGTGCTGGAGAACGTCACGCTGAAGGGCTTCCCGGTGTTCGACATCGACCGCATCGAGGTACTGCGCGGTCCGCAGGGCACGCTGTTCGGCCGCAACACGCCGGCCGGCCTCGTCAAGTTCGACTCGGTGCGGCCTGATTTCGAGACTTCGGGCTACGGCCGCGTTTCGTTCGGCGAGTTCGACACCGTCAACGCCGAGGGCGCCATCGGCGGCGGGCTCACCGAGACCCTCGCCGGCCGCGCGTCGGCGCTGTACCAGCGCCGCGGCGACTGGGTGGACAACACCTTCACCGGCACGCGCCGCAATGCCGGCCTCGAGGGCTTCGAGGACATGGCCTTCCGCGGTCAGCTCCTGCTGCAGGCCAGCGACGACTTCGAGGCGCTGCTCGGCGTGCAGATGCGTCGCCTCGACGGCACGGCGCGCCTGTTCCGCGCCAACATCCTGACCGCGGATGGCCTGGTGGCCGGCTTCGACCCGGAGAAGGTGTCGATCGACGCGCTGAACCAGCAGGAACTCGACACCGACGGCGCCACGC
>DMHI01000046.1 GCA_003449515.1 Lysobacteraceae bacterium
CGACCGCCTTCGAGCCCAGCGTGTTGGCCTCGCGGTTGAATTCCTGCAGCAGGAAATCCAGGCGCCGGCCCACGGCCTCGCCGCGTTTCATCGCGTGACGGGCTTCAATGACATGGGTGGCGAGGCGATCCAGCTCCTCGTCGACGTCGGCGCGCTGCAGCAGCAGCACCAGCTCCTGTTCGAGCCGCGCCGGATCGACGTCGACTTTCAGCTCGGCGAAGCGGGTTTCGATGCGCTGGCGCAGCGCCGCGCGAAGCTCGGGCAGCACGCCGCGCACGCTGGTGATGATCGCTTCGATGGCCTTGAGCCGCTCCTCGATCAGCGCGGCGAGCGCCCTGCCTTCGCGCTCGCGGTGGGCGATGAAATCGGCCAGCAGCGCATCGGCCAGCGATGCGGCCTCGGCGCGCAGGGCGTCCATGTCGGTGCCGGCCTCGGCCAGCACGCCGGGGAAGGCCAGCAGCTCGGTGAAGCTGGTTTCCAGCGTGGGGAAACGCGACGCGAAGACGGCATGCAGCGCGGTGAGCTGCTGCAGCCGCGCTTCGTTCACGCTCAGTGGCCGCAGCGCGTCGCCACTGCTGCGCAAACGAAGGCCCAAGTCGAGCTTGCCGCGCGCGACTTTCGCCGCGACCTTCTCGCGCAGCATCGGTTCCAGCACGCGCAGCTCATCGGGCAGGCGCAGCGAGAGTTCGAGGTAGCGGTGGTTGACGGCGCGCAGCTCGAGGGCGAGTGTGCCGGCGGCGGTGGCGCCTTCGACCGCGGCGAAGGCGGTCATGCTGCGGATCATGCGGTTGGCTCGCTGGGCGGCCGGGTGGGACGCGGATGGTAAACTCCGCGCCCTTTCGCGACCACCGGCCCGATCCATGACCACCCTCCCCCGCCCCAGTGGCCGCCTTCCCGAGCAGATGCGCGATGTGCGCATCGAGCGCCGCTACACCAAGCACGCGGAAGGGTCGGTGCTGGTGTGCTTCGGCGACACCCGGGTGCTGTGCACCGCGAGCGTGGAGGAGCGTGTACCGCCGTTCCTGCGCGGCAAGGGCGAGGGCTGGATCACCGCCGAATACGGGATGCTGCCGCGCTCGACCAACTCGCGCATGGGCCGCGAGGCCGCGCAGGGCAAGCAGGGTGGCCGCACGCTGGAGATCCAGCGCCTGATCGGCCGCAGCCTGCGCGCCTGCGTCGATCGTGCCGCACTCGGTGAACGCTCGATCACCCTCGACTGCGATGTGCTGCAGGCCGATGGCGGCACGCGCACCGCGGCGATCACCGGCGCCTACGTGGCACTGGTCGATGCGGTATCGACCCTGAAGACCACGCGCAACCCGATTGTCGGGGCCGTTGCGGCGGTGTCGGCAGGCATCTATCGCGGTGTGCCGGTGCTCGACCTCGACTACGCCGAGGACAGCGCCTGCGACACCGACATGAACGTGGTGATGAACGACGGTGGCGGCTTCATCGAGGTGCAGGGCACGGCCGAGGGCCACGCCTTCCGCCGCGACGAGATGGACGCGATGCTGCGGCTGGCCGAGAAGGGCATCGCCGAACTGGTGGCGGCACAGCGCGCCGCGCTGGCGGCCTGACGCCGATCGATCGCCCGACGCGCGTGCATGAAGGTGGTGCTGGCCAGTGGCAACCAGGGAAAACTCGTCGAGCTCGGCGAGCTGCTCGCCGGCGCCGGGCTCGATCTCGTTCCACAGGGTGCACTGGGCATCGCCGATCCGGTCGAGGACGGCCACAGCTTCGTTGAGAACGCGCTGATCAAGGCGCGGAATGCGGCGCGGCGTTCCGGCCTTCCGGCGCTGGCCGATGATTCCGGCCTGATCGTCGATGCGCTCGGCGGTGCACCGGGCCTGATCAGCGCGCACTACGCCGGGGTGCATGGCGACGCCGCCGGCAACATCGCCAAGCTGCTGGCCGAACTGCAGGGCGTGCCCAGCGAACGCCGAACGGCGCGCTTCTACTGCTGCCTCGTGCTGCTGCGTCACGCCGACGATCCACAGCCGCTGATCGCTGAAGGGCAATGGCCCGGACTGATCCTCGACGCCCCGCGCGGCGACGGCGGCTTCGGCTACGACCCGGTGTTCTTCGATCCGGCGACCGGCATGGGCGCGGGAGAGATGTCGCCGGCGATGAAGAACCCGATCAGTCACCGCGGCCGGGCACTGGCCGTGCTGAAGGCGCGGCTGGCCGAATGGATCGCCCGCGCGTGAGCCTCGTGCCCGGCCCACTCGCGCTCTACATCCACATCCCTTGGTGCGTGCGGAAGTGCCCGTACTGCGACTTCAACTCGCACGCGAAGCCGCAGGAACTGCCGGTCGCCGAGTACGTGGCGGCACTGATCCGCGACCTCGAGTTCGACCTGCCCAGCGTCTGGGGCCGCACCGTGCACAGTGTGTTCTTCGGCGGCGGCACGCCGAGCCTGTTCCCGGCTTCGGCGATCAACGACATCCTCGCGGCCTGCAGCGCGCGCTTGCGCTTCGCGCCCGGCGCCGAGGTGACGCTGGAGTGCAATCCGGGCACGGCCGAGTTCGACCGCCTCGAGGGCTATCGCGCCGCCGGCGTGAACCGGCTGAGCTTTGGCGTGCAGAGCTTCGACGACGGCTGCCTGCGAGCACTCGGCCGCATCCACGACAGCGGGGAGGCCGAGCGCGCGGTGAAGCTGGCGCAGGATGCCGGCCTCGACAACCTCAACATCGATCTGATGTACGCGCTGCCGCACCAGACCATGGCGATGGCGCTGCACGACGTGGAGCGCGCGATCGCACTTGCCCCCGCGCACCTCTCGCACTACCACCTGACGATGGAGCCCAACACCGTGTTCGCCGCACGGCCGCCGCAAGGCCTGCCCGACGAGGACGATGCGTGGGCGATGCAGGAGACCTGCCAGCAGCGCATCAACGCGGCCGGCTATGCGCACTACGAGATCTCGGCCTACGCGAAGCCGGGCCGGCAGTGCCAGCACAACCTCGCCTACTGGACCTATGCCGATTACCTCGGGCTGGGCGCCGGCGCGCACGGCAAGATCAGCTTCGGCGTTGATGGCCGCATCCTGCGCCGCTGGAAGAAGAAGAACCCGCGCGAGTACCTCGCGGCACTGACAGCGGGCGCAGCGGATGGCGCGCATATCGGCGGCGACGACGACGTGCTGCTGCCGGCACGCCCGTTCGACTACATGCTCAACCGCCTGCGTTTGCATGCGCCGTTCGCGCTCACCGATTTCGAGCAGGCCACGGGCGTGCCGCGCGGCGCGATCGCTGCTGAGATCGCGGTGGCCGAAGCGCGCGGCTGGCTGCTCGGCAATGGCGAGGTCTATGCGCTCACCGCGCAGGGCCGCAACTTCAACAACGATCTCGTCAGCCTGTTCCTCAAGGATTGACGGCGGCATCGCCACCCGGCAGCGCGCCGGCGTCGCGCATCGGATAGACTCCGCCGCGCTGAAGGTGTTCGGGAAGCCGGTGTGAGTCCGGCACTGCCCCCGCAACGGTAAGTCGTGTCACGCGCCACCACACGCCACTGGGCTCCGCCCGGGAAGGCGGTGGCGCTGCGAAGGCCCGGGCCTTCGTCCGCGGCAAGTCCGGAGACCGGCCTTCAGACCGTCGGCGCGCGTGATCCCGGTCGCGCCGCACGGTCATGGCGCGCTGCGGTGGGCGGCGAGGCGTGGGTTCGGCCGCGTCGTGTCGTGGCCGTCTTCCGTCCTTGCGTTCGCCGTTCGCGTCACCCGCGGGTGTGCGCTGATGAACACAAGGACCACCGATGAACCGCTCTTCCCTCGCCGCCGGCCTCGCGCTGGCGCTGCTGCCCCTGTCCGCTGCGGCCTCCGCGTCCGGTGACGCCGGTGCGCCGGCGCGCGCCAACGCCGCCACGCTCGATGCGGTCGTCGTCACCGCGACACGCTCACCAACGGCGATCGCTTCGGGGCTGGCGGCCACCACCGTCATCGACCGCGCCGCCATCGAGCGCGCGCAGGCCCCCGACCTGATCGACCTGCTTGCGCGTCAGGCCGGTATCGACGTGTCGCGCACGGGTGGCCCCGGTGCGGTATCGACCCTGTTCCTGCGCGGCGGCAACTCCAACCACGTGCTGGTGCTGGTGGACGGTGTCCGCGTGAACTCCGTCCAGCAGGGCCTGTACGACTTCGCCACCCTGCCCCTGGACCGCATCGAACGCATCGAGATCGTCCGTGGTCCGCGCGCGGCCCTGTGGGGCTCGGACGCGATCGGTGGCGTGATCCAGGTCTTCACCCGCGATCCGGCCGGTCGCGGCGCGCAACTGCGCGGCGGCAGCCCGGACCGGGTCGACGTCGCCGCGCAATGGGGTGTCGCCGGCGCGGGCGGGAGTTTCGGCATTGGCGGCGGCGTGCAGGACGTGGGCGGCGACAATGCCAGTGCGCCCGGCAGCTTCGGCTTCGACCCCGATCCCGACGGCTTCCGCAACCGCCACGTCAGCGCCGCCGGACGCACCACCGTGGGTCGCCACGCGCTGGCCGCCCACCTGCTCGCCAGCGATGCCGATATCGAGTTCGACCGCGGCCTGACCCACGCGCGTTCGAGCAGCGGCGGTGCCACGCTGGGCGGCCCGCTCGGCACGCGCTGGACGCACAGCCTGGCGCTGGGCGAGGCGCGCGAGGATCTGCGCACGGTGTCGAGCTTCGGCAGCCGCTTCGATAGCCGGCGGCGCTCGCTCGACTGGCTGCACGATGTCGCCGTGTCGCCGCGCCAGGCCCTGCTGTTCGGGCTCAACCGGGTCGACGAGAATGCACGTTCACGCGACGCCCGTGGCGCTCCGGTCTACGACCGCAGCCGCCGCAACACCGGCCTGTTCGCGGCCTGGCGCGGTGCCTCGGGCGCGCAGCAGTGGGAGCTCGCGGCACGCGCCGACGAGAGCAGCCAGTTCGGCCTCACCACCACCGCGCAGGCGGCGTGGGGCATGGCCCTCGCGGGGGGCTGGCGCGCCCGGGCCAGCTGGGGTCAGGGCTTCCGCGCGCCGAACACCAACGAGCTGTATTCGCCGGGCTTCGGCGGATTCTTCGCCGGCAATCCCGACCTCAACCCGGAGCGCGCCCGCAGCGTGGAGGCGGGGCTGGAATGGGCGGGCGTCGGCGGCAGCGTAGGGCTGTCGGCGTATCGCAGCCGGGTGGCCGACCTCGTGGCCTTCAGCGGGCCCTTGTTCGCTGCCACCAACATCAGTGCGGCGCGCCTCGACGGCGTGGAGCTCGACGGCCGCTGGACGCTGGGCCGGGCGTCCCTGACCGGACACCTGGGCTGGCAGCGCGCCGAGAATGCCGCCACCGGCGCCGCCCTGCTGCGCCGTGCACCGCGCAAGGCCGCGCTGGGCATCGATGTGCCAGCCGGCGATGCGCTGCGGGTGGGCCTCGACTTGACGGCGGCATCGCGCCGGCAGGATTTCGACGGCCCACTCGGCGGCTACGCCCGGCTCGACCTGAGGCTCGAGCAGCGGCTCGCGCCGGAATGGACGCTGCGCGCGCGCGTCGAGAACCTGCTTGATCGCGACTACACCCTGGCCAGCGGCTTCACCACCCCCGGCCGCGGCGTCCTGCTGGAGCTGGCCTGGCACCCGGATCGCTAACCCATGAGCCCCCGGCCTGCCGTGACGCCCGTCACGGCGCCGGGGCAACTGCTATCCTGCCGCGACCCTCATGGCAATGGATCTTGCGAATGACCGGCCCGGCTGCGCCCAGTCCGTCGTCCCCCGTCAATCTCGCCCGCAGCGCGCTGCCGCGACGGGTGAGGCACATCCTCCAGGGATTCCATGAGCTGGCCAGCGACGCCTTCGAGCGCGAGCTGACCGCGACACTCAACGAATTCGAGGCACAGGCGTTCCAGAACGCCGAGCAGGCACGCAGCAACAGCATCCAGGTGCGCTGGCTGGAGACCCTGCGGACGGTGCGGCGGACGCGCAGCGATCTCGTGCCGCGCCTCTTGCAGGGGCTCGAAGCGCAGTTGGCGGTGATCCGCGAGGACGCGGGCAGCGCCGAGGCCGAGGCCGGCGCCAAACGCCTCGCCGGCGAGCTCGCGCTGATCGATGCCGCCGAGATGGACGAGTCGACCACGCTGTCGGAAATCGGCAGCCGCATCGAAATGCGCCACAGCCTGCCGATCTACCTGCTCGGCCAGCGTTTCGGTGTGCTTGCCGGACGCCCCGCCTTCGACGCCGAAGTGCTGCCGGTGGGGCCGCAGATGCTGTGCAAACTGCTGCGCGGCGCGGCGGCCCACCTCGATATCTCCTCCGAGCACCGCGTGCTGCTGTACCGGCTGTTCGAACGCCAGATGCTGGCCGAGTACGGTCGGCTGCTCGAAGTGCTGAACACCCACCTGATCAAGAACGGCGTGCTGCCCGGCTTGCAGTACATGCCGTTCCGCAGCCCGGCACCGGCACCGCGTCCGGCGACCGACGCCGAATCGAGCCGGAGCACCGGGGAGCGTCCGGCCATCGGTCGCGACCATGCGCCGCCGCGCAGCACCGGCGAGACACCGGCCGTCGGTCGCACCACCGCGCCGGTGCCGGCGTATGGCGCTGCGCCGCGGTCGGCACCACTCGACAGCGACGCCCCGCTGCCCTGGCTGCTGCCGGGCGAGTCGCCGCTGTGGCCGAACACCCCGCCAGCCGCAACGGCGCAGCCCGCTGGTCGCGCCCCGGCAGCGGTGAGCAACGGCGTCGCCAGCGGCAACGCCGCCCCGCCCGCGCATGTCGCCGCCGGAGGACCGGCCGGTGGTGCCGGCTTGCCCGCCTTCGAGCAGATCCGCGACCTGCTCGCTTCAAGGCGCACGACGCTGTCGCGGCTTTCCGGTGGCGCTGCGGCAGGCGGCCCGGCGGCCTCCGGCGATGCCGATGGCGCTGCGTCGGCGCCCGGCACACCCCTGCATCGTCCGGCACCGCAGGAGGTGCAGCACGCGCTGAGTCTGCTGCAGCCCAGCACGGCGACGTCGGTGAACATGGGCGGCCGGATCGTGCCGCGGACCGTCGCGCATCTGAAGCAGGACCTGCTCGCCCAGCTCCGGCGCGGCGCCCCTGCGGGCGAGACGCCGGTGCTGCCCGAGGAGGACAACGACACCTTCGACCTCGTCGGCATGCTGTTCGACGAGCTGGTGAAGGACGTGCGGCCGAACAGCCAGGCATCCACCCTGCTCACCAAGTTGCAGGTGCCGCTGCTGCGGGTGGCGCTGTCCGACAAGCGGTTCTTCAACGACAGCCAGCATCCGGCGCGGCAGATGCTCAACGCGGTGGCCGAGACGGGCGCCTACTGGCTGGGCGATGACGACGCCGACGGCGCACTGGTCGGCAAGATGCAGGGGCTGGTGGATCGCACCCTGCGCGATTTCGACGGCGACATGGGGCTGTTCGAGTCGCTGCTGAAGGACCTTTCGTCGCACCTGCAGATGATCGCGCGCAAGGCCGAGGTGGCCGAGCGGCGGCACGTCGAGGCCGCGCGTGGCAAGGAGCGCCTGGCCTTGGCCCGTGATCGCGCCGCCGACGCGGTCAAGCAGATCACCGAAGGCAGCGAGCTGCCGGTGTTCACCCGCACCCTGCTGCACCAGGCCTGGACCGACGTGATGGCGCTCACCTCGCTGCGCCACGGCGAGCAGTCGCCGGCCTGGACGCAGCAGCTCGATACCGCGCGGCGACTGGCAGGCCTGGCCAAGCCCGGTGCCGCGGCGGCCAACGATACCGAAGCGCCGGCGCTGCAGAAGGACGTCGCCGAGTCGCTGCGCCAGGTCGGCTACCACGAGGCCGAATCGGAAGCGATCGCCAAGCGCCTGATCGCGCCAGCCGCCGAGGTCTCGGCCGACGATGCCGCCAGCCGCACCGAACTGTTGATGCGGATGAAGTCGGCGAGCCGCCTCGGCAGCGCCGAGCGTCCCGCCAAGCCGAAGGCCGAGTTGCTCACGCCCGAGGTCATGGCGCGCGTCGCACAGATCAAGACCCTGGCCTTCGGCACCTGGTTCGAGTTCGCGATCAATGCACAAGGCGACCGCGTGCGCCGGCGCCTGTCCTGGTACTCGCCGATCAGCGGCACCGCGATGTTCGTCAACCACCGCGGTCAGAAGATCGGCGATACCAGCATCGAGCACCTCGCCATCCAGATGGCGAACGGGCAGGCGAAGCTGGTCGAGGAGGAAGCCCGCCAGAGCCTGCTCGATCGTGCCTGGGGCGCGGTGATGCGATCGCTCTCCAGCTTCGGCGGCCGCGCCAAGGAGGCGGTGGCATGAACAGCCCGCACAGCGAATACCGTCGCGCCAAGCGCCGCCGCGCCAGCCACGACATCGCCGTGATCGACACCATGACCGATCAGGTCGTCGGCAAGATCGGCAACCTGTCGGAGTCGGGCGTACTGCTCATCCTTGGCGGCCCGCCCTGCGCCGACGCGCTCTACCAGTTCCGTTTCGACCTGCCGGTGCCGGGCGGACGCCCGCTGGACGTCGAGGTGGGCGCGCACGAGCTCTGGCAGGACGACGCGGCAGCACCGGGCCAGGTCTGGGCCGGCTTCCGCTTCATCGATGTGGCCGCCAACTCGCTCGAACACATCCGTCGCTGGGTCGAACAGCCCGGCAGCGATTACGTCTGATCGGCCGAAGGCCGGCATGTCCTCGCACTCGATCCGCCCGGATTCCGTCATGTCCCACCTCTACGACGAACACCTCGCCGTCCTCCAGCAGCGCAGCGACGCCGCGCTGGCCAAGGCCGGCTTCGATCATCTGCTCATCGCCGCCGGCGTCGAGAAGTACCAGTTCCTCGACGACCGCCCCTACCCGTTCAAGGCCAACCCGCACTTCAAGCACTGGCTGCCGCTGCAGCAGCACCCGCACAGCTGGATCGCCTACACGCCGGGTGCCAAGCCGGTGCTCGTCTACTACCAGCCCGACGACTACTGGCACGTGCCGCCGGCGCCGCCGGAAGGCTTCTGGGTGGAGCACTTCGACATCCGCATCGTCCGCGAGCCGCACGAGGCGGCCGCGCATCTGCCGAAGGGCAAGGCCGCGATCATCGGTGAAGCCGACGCCGCGCTCGACGGCGCGCTGCCGAACAACCCGAAGGTGCTGATCGACGAGCTGCACTACCAGCGCGGCTACAAGACCGCCTACGAGCTGGAACGCATGCGCCGCGCGCAACGCAAGGCGGTGAAGGGCCATCGCGCCGCCGAGGCCGCGTTCCGCAGCGGTGCCTCGGAGCTGGAGATCCACCGCGCCTACCTCGAGGCCACCGGCCACAGCGACCTCGACCTGCCCTACACCAACATCATCGGCCTGAACGCCCACGCCGCGGTGCTGCACTACCAGTACCAGTCGCCGGAGCGTCCCGCGAAAAGCCTGAGCTTCCTGATCGATGCCGGCGCCGAAGTGGACGGCTACGCTTCCGACATCACCCGCACCTATGCCATGCACGACGGCGAATTCGCCGAACTCATCGCCGCCGTCGACGACGAGCAGCAGGCGCTGTGCGGCCTCGTGCGCAACGGCACGGACTACCGCGACCTGCACCTCGAATGCCACCTGCGTCTGGGCAGCGTGCTGCGCAACGCCGGCATCGTCGACATGGACCCGGGCGCAATGGTGGCCGAAGGCGTGACCAGCACCTTCTTCCCGCACGGCCTCGGCCACCCGATCGGCCTGCAGGTGCACGACGTGGCCGGTCGCCACGACGCCAACGGCCACGAGATCCCGCGCCCCACCGGCCACCCGTACCTGCGCACCACGCGCACGCTCGGCCCCGGCATGGTCGTCACCATCGAGCCCGGCCTCTACTTCATCCCGACCTTGCTGGCGAAGCTGAAAGTCGGGCCGCATGCGAAGGCCGTCGACTGGGACAAGGTCGAGGCGCTGACGCCCTACGGCGGGATTCGTATCGAGGATGAAGTGGTGTGCACCGAGGGCGCGCCGGAGAACATCACCCGCGAGGCCTTCGCATCGGGTTGAATCCTTCGCGGTCGCCGCGGTTGGCAGCACCCCGGACGAGAGGCCTCAGCGGCCTCCAACCCAGCGGAAGGTGAGGTTGATGCGCTCGCCATGCACGGCCGCCATCTTCGGCAACGCATGCTGCGCGGCGCGCTGGCAATCGCCGCGCATCAGCAGCAGGTCGCCGTGCGCGAGTCGCCATTCGGCCTTGATCGCGTGATCGCTCTTCACACGCATCACGAAACGCCGCTCCACGCCGAGGCTCAGCGAGGCGATGACGGGCTCGGGCCCGAGTTCGGGTTCGTCATCGCTGTGCCAGCCCATGGCGTCGCTACCGTGGCGATAGCGATTGATCAGCACGCTGTTGAACGGCGCACGGCACGCGGCTTCGAGGCGCGGCAGCAGGACGTGGATGGCCGGATGCCAGGGCTCGGGCTCGAACAGCGCGCCGGAGTAACGGTAGCGCGCGCCGGCGTCGCCCATCCAGCAGCTCAGGCGCGGCGAATCGACCCAGCGCCCGAACAGGCGGATGCGGTGAACCGTCCACGGCACCTCGTCGCGCAGCCGCGCCTGCAGCGCATCGGCCTCGTCACCCGGAAACCAGGCCGGACGATGCGCCACGCGGCCCGACCACGGTGCCGGAGGCGTGACGGCCTCGGCCCGCGCGGATTTGTCGTGAAAAAGCGGCTCAGGGGTCATTGCCCGAGTGTCGCAGCACGGCGGTGAAGCGCCCGCGTCGAGCCTCCATACGGCCCCGCCATGACAGCCCCCCCCTCCCCCGGCGACAATGATGGGCTTGCGGCCTCACGGCCGCCCGGATTTCGAGGGTGATCCATGTCCGAACGCGATGTGATGGAGTACGACGTCGTCGTCGTCGGGGCCGGCCC
>DMHI01000118.1:0-2286 GCA_003449515.1 Lysobacteraceae bacterium
TCTACACTCTTTCCCTACACGACGCTCTTCCGATCTCGCCCGCGCCGGAGCCCGCGCTGGCGGCTGGCGGCCCCGCTGGCCCGGCAAGCTTCCAGGCCGGGCAGTGGCAGTGGCCCACGCAGGGGCAGGTGGTCTCGCGTTTCGCCGACGGCGACCGCTCGCGGCAGGGCATCGCCATCGCCGGCAGCGCCGGCCAGCCGGTGCGCGCCGCCGCCGCCGGCACGGTGGTGTACTCGGGCGCGGGCCTCGTGGGCTACGGCGAACTGATCATCATCAAGCACAGCGATGAGTGGCTGTCGGCCTACGGACACAACCGCCGCCGGCTGGTGGCTGAAGGGGCCCGTGTGGCGGCCGGCCAGCAGATCGCCGAGTTGGGCCGCACCGGCACCAGCCGCGACATGCTGCACTTCGAGATCCGCCGCAACGGCCGGCCGGTCGACCCGACGCCGCTACTGCCGCGGCGCTGATCCGTTTCCGTCGGCGTCGATCAGGAAGGCGGCGACGACGCGTCGCCTCTCGCCGGCCAGCACCGCGAAGGTGCGCGCGGCGGCGGCGTTGTCCATCGGCTCGAAGCCGATGCCGCGGGTCAGGGCGGCGGCCATCACCGCGGCGGCGGGAAACGCATGGCGCGCGCCGGTGCCGAGCAGGATCACCGCGGGCTGCAGGGCGAACAGCGGCTCGAGGTCGGCGGGTTCGAGGTTGGACACGCAGCGCGGACGCCAGTGCTCGATCAACTGTTCGCTGCCGATCACGACGCTCGCCGCGAACTGCCGCCCGTTGATCGTCACCCGACCCAGCGCGTCGACGCCACTGGGCACGTAGCGGAAGTCGGGCTGTTCCTGGGCCAGGGGCATGCGGCGCCTGCGGGCGATGCGCTCAGCGCGGCAGGGCGATCAGCGGCTTCTCGGCGCGCGGCTTGAACAGCACCGCGATGTTGCCGATGCGGGTGATCAGCGCGGCGTCGGTGGCTTCGGCCAGCGTCGCGATGGCGAGGTCGCGGGCCTCGCGGTCCTCGGCGGCCACTTTGACCTTGATCAGCTCGTGGATCTGCAGCGCGCCAGCCGACTCGGCCACCAGACCGTCGGTGACCCCCTTGCCGCCGACCAGGATCACCGGCTTCAGGTCGTGGGCGAGGCCGCGCAGGTAACGCTTCTGGGCCGAGGTGAGGGCGATGGGCATGGCGGCGGGCTCGAAAGGGCGCGCAGGGTATCATGGGCCGTCTTTTCCCCGGCGGCACCATGGCCACCCGCAGCAAGTCCAGCCAGCGCTGGCTCAAAGAGCACTTCAGCGACCCCTTCGTGAAAAAGGCGCAGGCCGAGGGGCTGCGCTCGCGGGCGGCGTACAAGCTCGAGGAACTGCTTGAACGTGACCAGTTGCTGAAGCCCGGAATGACCATCGTCGACCTTGGCGCGGCACCGGGCGGCTGGTCGCAGCTCGCCCGCAAGCAGCTCGGCGACAGCGGCCGCGTGGTCGCGCTCGACATTCTCGAGATGCCGGCGATCGCCGGTGTCGATTTTCTTCACGGTGATTTCAGGGAGCCGGAAACACTGTCGAAGCTCGACGCCCTGATGGCGGGCGCGCCGGTCGACCTTGTGCTTTCCGACATGGCCCCCAACATGAGCGGTGTGGCGGTCGCCGACCAGGCGCGGGCGATGCATCTGTCCGAGCTTGCGCTCGACTTCTGCGACGGCCATCTGAAACGCGGCGGTGCCTTCCTCATCAAGCTGTTCATGGGGGTCGGCTTCGACGATTACGTGCGGCAGCTGCGCGCCCGCTTCGAGCGCGTGGTGATCCGCAAGCCCGAGGCCTCGCGCAAGCGATCCTCCGAGGTGTATGCGCTGGCGACGGCCAAGCGCGAAGGACCGATGAAATGAACGATCTCGCCCGCAATCTTCTTCTCTGGCTCGTCGTCGCCGTTGTGCTCGCGATGGTGTTCCAGAGCATCACCGGCACCACGCAGGCGGCCGCCAACGTCGCCTACAGCGACTTCATCGAGGAAGTCCGCAGTGGCAATGTCACGTCGGTGCATATCGAGGCCGATGGCGTGACCGCGCGCGTCACCCGCACCGACGGGTCGGTGTTCACCACCTTCAATCCGAACGATCGCGATCTGGTCAACGACCTCATCGAGCGCAACATCAAGTTCGATCGCGCGCCGCCGGAGCGCCCCAGCATCCTCGTGTCGATGATGATCAGCCTGCTGCCGGTGCTGCTGCTGATCGGCGTGTGGGTCTACTTCATGCGGCAGATGCAGCAGGGCGGCGGCAAGGGCGCGATGAGCTTCGG
>DMHI01000118.1:2645-2835 GCA_003449515.1 Lysobacteraceae bacterium
CGCTCGAAGGCCAAGCTGATGAGCGAGGACCAGATCAAGGTCACGTTCGCCGATGTCGCCGGTTGCGACGAGGCCAAGGAGGAAGTGGGCGAGCTGGTCGAGTTCCTGCGCGACCCCGGCAAGTTCCAGAAGCTGGGCGGCAAGATCCCGCGCGGCGTGCTGATGGTCGGCCCGCCGGGCACCGGCAAGA
>DMHI01000042.1 GCA_003449515.1 Lysobacteraceae bacterium
CCGGAGGACGTCGCCAAGGCCGTCGAGAAGGCCAAGGACAAGAACTCGGGCTTCCGCCTGATGGGCTTCGGCCACCGCGTCTACAAGAACTACGACCCGCGCGCCTCGATCATCCGCGAGATGTGCCACAAGGTGCTGGCCGACCTCGGCGTCAACGACCCGCTGCTCGAAGTGGCGATGAAGCTCGAGGAAGCCGCGCTGAAGGACGAGTACTTCGTGCAGCGCAAGCTCTATCCGAACGTCGACTTCTACTCGGGCCTGATCTACAAGGCGCTGGGCATCCCGACCGAGATGTTCACGGTGATGTTCGCGCTGGCGCGCACCACCGGCTGGGTCAGCCACTGGCTGGAGCAGCAGGTCGACCCGGAAGCGAAGATCGGCCGTCCGCGGCAGATCTACACCGGCGCAACGCCGCGCGACTACGTCGGCATCGACAAGCGCTGATCAGCCCGCGGGCATCGTCAGAACACGTCGAACGCTTCTTCCTTGACCTCGATGCCGTCGGTGCTGAAACCACCGGCGACCATCCGGTCGTAGTCCTCGGTCTTGACGTAGTCGATCATGCCGCCCGGCTCGCCGCTGGGCAGCAGGCCGCCGGTGGCCGGGTCGATCGTGACCGTCAGCAGTCCCGGCGGGGGCTCTGGCGCGGCCACCGGCACGCCTTCGAGCGCCACACGCATGTAGTCGATCCAGATCGGCAGCGCGGCGCGACCGCCGTACTCGCCGCGGCCCAGCGGCGAGAAATCGTCGCGGCCGACCCAGACGGTGGTCACCAGATCGCCGCCGAGACCCGCGAACCACGCATCGCGGTGGTCGTTGGTCGAGCCGGTCTTGCCGCCGATGTCGGCGCGGCCGAGGGCCCTGGCCGCGGTGCCGGTGCCGCGCTTCACCACATCGAGCAGCAGCGAGCGCACGAGGAACGCGGTACGCGGATCGATGGCGCGCGGGGCGATCGCGTCCGCCGCGGCCACCGGGCCATCCGCTGCCGCCCCGGCATCCGCCGCTGCGGAGGCGTCTGCCGCGTCCGCCATCGCCGCGCGCGCCGGTGGCGTCAGGGTGCCGAAGTTGAAGCCGTCGACCACGCCGGACGGGTCACCGCTGCCGGGCTGCCCGGCGCAGCGGGGGCAGGCGCGCAGCGGCTGGGTTTCCATCACCACGGTGCCGTGGCGGTCTTCCACCCGGGCGATGAACCACGGGTCGATGCGGTAGCCACCGTTGGCGAAGGCGGCGTAGGCCCGCGTCACCGCCATCGGCGTGAGTGACGAGGTGCCCAGCGACATCGACAGGTTGGGCGGCAGGCTTTCCGGCGTGAAGCCGAGCTGGGTGATGTAACGCTGCGCGAACTGCACGCCGATCGCATCGAGCAGGCGCACCGAGACCAGATTGCGCGATTGCACCATGGCCTCGCGCAGGCGCATCGGGCCGGCGAAGTCCTCCTCGTAGTTCTGCGGACGCCAGACGTTGCCGGCACGGTCGCGAAACACCACCGGCGCGTCGATCACGATCGTCGACGGCGAGTAGCCGCGCTCGAAGGCGGCGGCGTAGACGAAGGGCTTGAAGCTCGAGCCGGGCTGGCGCTGCGCCTGCGTGGCGCGGTTGAACTTGTTCTGGGCGAAGCTGAACCCCCCGACCAGCGCGCGCAGCGCGCCGGTCTCGGCTTCCAGCGACACCAGCGCGGCCTGGGCCTGCGGCAACTGCGCCAGCACCGGCCTGCCCTCGGCGTCGCGGCGCACCCGCACCACGTCGCCGACTTCGACGGCCTGCACCGGCGCGCGTCCGGTCCAGCGGAAGGCTGCGGCGTCGAGCACCATCTCGCCCTCGCGCGCCGCCTGCACGGTGGCGCCGGTGGCATCGACCTGCAGCACCACCGCGGCCTGCAGCCCCGGGATCGGCAGATGGCCGCGCAGGGCGCGTTGCCGGGCGACCTCGTCGAGCGCCCGGGCGTCCTCGATGCGGCCTTCCGCGCCGCGCCAGCCGCGGCGCTGGTCGTAGGCCAGGAGTCCGTCGCGCACCGCGGCCACGGCCGCGTTCTGGTCGGCCGCGCGCAGCGTGGTGCTGACCCGGAAGCCGCTGGTCAGCGCCTCGGCGCCGAAACGCTCCTCCATCACCTGGCGCACCATCTCGGCGACGTAGGGCGCGTCCACCTCCACCGTGGGCTCGTGCGGGCGGGCGTTGTTGGGCTCGGCGAGCGCGCCGGCCAGTTCCGCGTCGGAGATGAAACCCAACTCGTGCATGCGCGGCAGCACGTAGTAGTCGCGGCGCTCCATCGCCCGTTCCGGGTTGCTGATCGGGTTGGCGCTGGACGGGAACTTGGGGATGCCGGCCAAGGTGGCGGCTTCGGCGATGGTCAACTCGTCGAGCGACTTGCCGAAGTAGAACTCGGCCGCCGCGGCCACGCCGTAGGCGCGGTTCCCGAAGAAGATCTTGTTGAGATAGAGCTCGAAAATCTCGTCCTTGCTGAGTTCCCGCTCCATCTTGATGGCGAGCAGCATCTCGCGGAACTTGCGCGCGTAGCTGTACTCGTTGCTCAGGTAGAAATCGCGGGCGACCTGCTGGGTGATGGTGCTGCCGCCGGGCACGCGGGCGCGATCGGTCGAGACGATCAGCCACACCGCGCGCAGGATGCCGACGGCGTCGAGTCCCCGGTGGTCGTAGAAGCGCGCATCCTCGGCGGCGAGGAAGGCCTGCTTGACCCGATCGGGGACGTCGTCGATGGCCACCGGGAAGCGCCGCGTCTCGCCAAACAGCGCGATGAGCTTGCCATCCGCCGAGTACACCGACATCGGCAGGGCCAGCTCGACGTCGCGCAGTTCACGCACGTCGGGCAGTTGCGGCCAGACCGTCCAGATCACGGCGGTGAGGGCCAGCAAGCCGAGCAGGGAGGCGGCGACGCCGGCGATGAGGACGCGTCGGGTCCAGCGCAACCAGGGGCGCATCAGGGGGTGGTCTCGATCAGGGGACGGCAGTATACGGGCGGCTCGCGTTAAGCAGGCGTTGCGGTTGACACATTTTTCTGTTTTTAATGTTGTAGCGCACTAATCTCACGTAAGCGCCCGTGGGAAGGGGAGAAACCGATGGGTTTGTTCAGTCCATCCAGGGTTCCGCTGGTCGGGATCGACATCAGCTCGACCGCGGTGAAGCTGCTGCAGCTCAGCCAGGTCGGCAATCGTTACCGCGTCGACCACTACGGCGTGGAGGCGTTGCCACCCAATGCGGTGGTCGAGAAGAACATCGTCGAAGTCGAAGCGGTGGGCGAGGCGATCAAGCGCGCGCTCAGTCGCTCCGGCAGCAAGGCCAAGCACGCCTCCGTCGCCGTCTCCGGCGCGGCGGTGATCACCAAGGTGATCAGCATGTCGGCCGATCTCGACGACGACGCGATGGAAGACCAGGTGCAGCTCGAGGCGGCGAACTACATCCCGTTCCCGATCGATGAAGTGAGCCTCGACTTCGAGGTGCTTGGCCCGGTGCCGTCGAGCCCGGAGAACGTCCACGTCATCCTCGCCGCCTCGCGCTCCGAGAACATCGAGCGGCGCCAGCAGGCGCTGGAGCTGGGTGGGCTCAACGCCAAGGTCGTCGATGTCGAGGTGTTCGCGCTCGAGAACGCCTTCAAGCTGGTCGCCGACCAGTTCGGCATCGGCAAGGACGCCATCGTGGCGCTGGTCGACACCGGCTCCACCATGACCACGCTGAACGTCATCCGCAACGGTCGCAGCATCTACTCGCGCGAGCAGGTGTTCGGCGGCAAGCAGCTCACCGATGAGATCATGCGCCGCTATGGCATGAGCTACGAGGAGGCGGGTGCCGCCAAACGCCAGGGCGGTCTGCCCGAGAGCTACGAGCCGGAAGTGCTCGAGCCGTTCAAAGAGGCGATGGTCCAGCAGGTCAGCCGCCTGCTGCAGTTCTTCTACGCCGGCAGCGAGTTCAACAAGGTCGACCAGGTGGTGCTCGCGGGCGGCTGTGCATCGATCGCCGGCGTCGACCGCATGGTCGAAGAGCACCTGGGCATTCCCACCGTGGTGGCCAATCCGCTCGCCAACATGGGCCTCGGCCCGCGCGTCCAGGCGCACGCCCTGCAGCAGGATGCGCCCTCGTTGATGATCGCCTGCGGCCTGGCCCTGAGGAGCTTCGACTGATGGCTCGCATGAATCTCCTGCCGTGGCGCGTCGAGCGCCGCAAGCAGCGCCAGAAAGAGTTCATGACCATGCTGGCGGGTGCCGTGCTTGGCGGCGTCGCGCTGGTGCTGGCGGGCTCCTTCTTCCTCGATCAGCAGATCGAAGGACAGACCAGTCGCAACGATTTCCTGAAGGCGCAGATCGCCGATGTGCAGGAAGACATCAAGGAGATCGAGGGCCTCGAGGCCCGCAAGGCCAACCTCCTGCAGCGCAAGGAGGTCATCGAGACCCTGCAGGCCGACCGCTCGCAGAACGTCCGCCTCTTCGAGGAACTGGTGCGCACCATTCCCGAGGGCGTCCGGCTGGTGTCGATCAAGCAGACCGGCGCGGAGTTGACCTTGTCCGGGCGATCGCAGTCGGAATCGCGTGTGAGCGCCTACATGCGCAATCTCGAGGTCAGCGGCCTGATCAACAACCCGCGGCTCAGCATCATCCGCGCAGGTGCCGGCACCGGCGCGCCGGCGGCGGCCACGGCGGCCGAGAACCGCGCATTGCCTTTCGGTTTCGAAATGACCGTCACGCTGCGTCCGGTCACCGACGAGACCGCGGCGGGCGATGCCACCTCGCCTGATGGGCCGGCTGCACCGGCACCGGTCGAGCCCGCCACCCCCGCGGCACCGCCGGCTGCGGCCGCCACGCCGGCCGCCTGAGGATCCGACCATGGCGAAGAGCAAATTCAAGCTGAGCGACCTGAACAGCCTCGACTTCAACAACACCGGCGCCTGGCCCCGCGAGGCCAAGATCGGTGCCGGTGTCCTCGCGGCACTGCTGATCGTCGGGCTCGGTTGGTATCTGGTGATCCGCGACAAGCAGACCGCGCTCGAAGGCCTCGAGGCGGAGGAAGCCACGCTGCGCACCGAATTCGAGGGGCTGGCCGCCAAGGCGGCCAACCTCGAGCCGCTCAAGGCCCAGCTCGAGCAGATGGAGCAGATGCTGCGCCAGATGCTGCGCCAGCTGCCCTCGAAGACCGAGATGCCCGATCTGATCGTCGACATCTCGCAGACCGCGCGTGCCACCGGCATCAGCACCGAGCTGTTCCAGCCCGGCCCGGAGGCGGCGAAGGAGTTCTACGCCGAGCAGCCGATCAACCTCGAGATGAGCGGCAGCTACCACCAGTTCGGCCGCTTCGTGAGCGGCGTGGCCTCGTTGCCGCGGGTGGTGATCATGACCTTCCACGACATCGCGCTGTCGCCCAAGGAAGCGCGCCAGGGCGAGCCGGCACCGCCGCCCGGCACCCTGGGCCTCAAGGGCACCATCAAGACCTACCGCTATCTCGACGAAGCCGAGATCGCCGCCAGCGCGGCCGCCGCCAATCAGACGCCACAGGGCGGCTCGCCAGCCCAGGGAGGAGCCCCGTGAGCCGAACGCCCCGTCATCTGCTGCTGCTGGTCACCGCGGCGGTCGCCCTCGCGGGCTGCGCCCGCGGCACTGCCGACCTCGATGCCTGGGTGGCCGAGGTGAAGGCGCGCCCGGCACCGCCGCTCGACCCGCTGCCGCCGCTGCGCACCTTCCCGCCGATCGAATACACCGCCGACGGCCTTCGCGATCCGTTCTCGGCGCCGGTGGGCAGCCGCGATGCGGCCGGACCCCGCCCTGATCCGAACCGTCGCAAGGAGGCCCTTGAAGCCTTCCCGCTCGACGCCCTGCGGATGGTGGGCACGATCGGCACCGGCCCGGACACCCTCGCCCTGATCCTCGCCCCCGACCGGGTCACGTACCGCGTCCGGGTCAACAACTACCTCGGTCAGAGCGACGGCCGCGTGGTGTCGGTCGGCGAAGACCGCATCGGCATCGTCGAGCTTGTCTCGGATGGCGCTGGCGGCTGGCTTGAACGTGAGGCCAGTCTGGCCTTGGATGAACAGTGATGGGAGCGCGCATGAATACCTCGACGATGGAAGGCGCACAGATGAGCACGAAGAAGATCGCGGCGCGCGCCGCGCTGGTCGCCTGCCTGGGCTGGATGGCGGCGTTCCCGGCCCTGGCCGACAACACGCTGAAGGATGTCCGCTTCGCCACCGGCAGCGGCGGCAAGGTCGACATCACCTTCGAGTTCGCCGAGCCGATCGGCGCGGTCAACGCCTTCACCACCGATGTGCCACCGCGCATCGCCATCGACTTCCCGGACACCACCAACGCCTTCGAGGCCCGGCGTCTCGCCGTGGGCAGTGGCGCGGCCTCGGCCGTGTCGGTGGTGGAGGCCGGCGGGCGCACCCGCGCGGTCGTCGACCTGTTCCGCAGCGCCGGCTACACCACCCGCAGCGACGGCAACCGTCTGGTGCTCTCGGTCGAGCCGGGCTCGGCCGCGTCGGCCACCGCGGGGCTCGCCTCGCCCGATCCGGCCAAGCGCATCGACTCCGGCATCCGCGTCGCGGCGGTCGACTTCCGCCGCGGTGACGACGGTGCCGGCCGCGTGATCCTGCGCTTCAACCAGGAAGGGGCGCAGGCCAGCCTGCGCCGTGATGGCGACCTGATCTTCCTCGACATCGCCAACGCCCAGCTCCCGGTGGAGCAGCAGCGCCGCCTCGACGTGACCGATTTCGCCACCCCGGTGACCCGCCTCGAGCCGCGCTCGCTGGACGGCGGCACGCAGTTGCTGGTCAGCACCGAGGGCCTCGTCGAGACCAGCGCCTACCAGACCGGCAACGAGTACATCCTCGAGGTCACGCCGAAAGGCCGTGCCGCCGCGCCCGCCATCGGTCAGGCCGGCTCGGCTGCGCAGGCGCAGCGCTACACCGGCCGGCCGGTCACGTTCAATTTCCAGGACGTGCCGGTGCGCACCATCCTGCAGCTTGTGGCCGAGGAGTCGGGCCTCAACATCGTCGCCTCCGACACGGTGCAGGGCAACCTCACGCTGCGCCTGATCAACGTGCCGTGGGATCAGGCCCTCGATGTGGTGTTGCGCGCCAAGTCGCTCGACAAGCGCCGCGACGGCAACGTGGTCTGGATCGCGCCGCAGGCCGAGATCGCCGCGTTCGAGCAGGCCCGCGAGCAGGCCCGCATGGACCTCGAGAACAAGTCCGAGCTGGTCAGCGACATGATCGCGATCAACTACGCCAACGCCGAGGAGATCGCCACCCTGCTCACCGATGGCAGCAAGCAGGCGCAGGGCGGCGGCGGCGGTGGCCAGAACCAGGAGCGTGGCTTCCTCTCGCCGCGCGGCAGCGTCAGCTTCGACACCCGCTCGAACACGCTGCTGGTGTCCGACACGGCGCGCAAGGTCGAGGAGATCCGCGCGCTGGTGGCGGTGCTGGATCGTCCGGTCGACCAGGTGCTGATCGAGGCGCGCATCGTCATCGCGCAGGAGAGCTTCGCGCGCAACCTCGGCTCGCGCTTCGGCGTGAGCGGCGCGGACGGCGATGTCGTCACCTCGGGCAGTGTCGAGAGCAACCGGCAGTTCCTGAACACGGTGGCGCAGAACAACGCCCTGCTGGCGCGCTACAACCAAGACCTTGCCGACTTCAACGCCGGCCTGAGCACCACGCGCCCGACCTTGCCGACGCTGGCGCTGCCGACCTTCGGCGACATCCTCAACACCTCGCTCAGCGCGCCGGGCCTGAATGCCGGTGCCATCGCGTTCAGCATCCTTGGCGAGGAACTCGACCTCGACATCGAACTGCAGGCACTGCAGACCGAGAATCGTGGCGAAGTGGTCGCCAACCCCCGCGTCATCACCGCGAACCAGCGCGAGGCGGTGATCAAGCAGGGCGACGAGATCGGTTTCACCACCGTGCAGGGTGTCGGCGCCAACGCCACGGCCACCGTGCAGTTCAAGGAAGCCGTGCTGGAGCTGAAGGTCACGCCCACCATCACCCAGGACAATCGCGTGTTCCTCACGCTGGGCGTCAAGAAGGATGAGGTGGCCGAGTTCATCACGCTGCCGGGCGGTGGCGAAGTGCCGCGCATCACCAAGCGCGAGGTCACGACCGCCGTGCTGATCAACAACGGCCAGACGGTGGTGGTGGGTGGCATCTACGAGTTCGACCGTCGCGAGGACCTTCAGAAGGTTCCGTTCCTGGGCGACATCCCCGCCCTCGGCAACCTGTTCCGCAGCAAGGGCCGCAGCTCCGAGAAGGCGGAACTGCTGATCTTCGTCACCCCGCGCATCCTGCAGGTGGCCGGCGCGCGGCGCTGATGCGGGGAGTCGGGCATGGGTGGGGGACTGGTGCGTCTGGCCGCGGGCCAGGCGCTGTTCCGGGAAGGCGACGCGCCCACCACGGCCTTCATCCTCGAGCGCGGGCAAGTGGAGATCCGCGCCCGCCAGCGCGGCCGTGAGCTGGTGCTGGCGGTGCTTGGCCCCGGTGCGATCATCGGCGAGATGGCGGTGATCGACGAGGCGCCGCGCACCGCGACCGCCATGGCACTGGTCGACTGCGAGTTGATCGCGCTCGATCGGGCGCAGATCGCCGAGCGCATCGCCAGCAGCGACCCGATCATCCGCGCCCTGTTGCAGGGCACCTTGCAGCGTTACCGCAGCGCCCTGCTGGCGCTGCAGGGGCGCGGCAGTGCGCCGGCGGTCGCCGAGCCTGACGAGGCGCTCGGGGTGGGCAAGATGCGGCTGGAGTCGCAGTTGCGTGCCGCCCTGGCCGACGGCGGGCTCGACGTGCGCTACCAGCCGCTGCTGGACATCCCGAGCGGCCGCATCGCCGGCTTCGAGGCGCTGGTGCGCTGGACGCACCCCGAGCGCGGGCCCATCTCGCCGGAGGAATTCATCGCGCTGGCCGAGGAGACCTCGCTGATCGTGCCGGTGGGCGAATACGTGTTCGACACCGCCTGTGCGGCGGCGCGCGAGTTCATCGACGCCGCCGGCCGCCCGCTGTTCGTGGCGGTGAACGTGAGCGCGCGCCAGCTGCGCGCGCCGGGCCTGCTCGAGCGGGTGATCGCCCGCGTCGACGCCGCCGGGCTGCCGCGCGGCAGCATCAAGATCGAGATCACCGAGAGCCAGGCCATGGAGCCGGTGCTGATGCAGGGCTTCATCGGCCTCTGCCACGACCACGGCATGCGGGTGGCGCTCGACGACTTCGGCACCGGCTACTCGCACCTCGCGCAGCTGCACCGGCTGCCGTTCGACACGCTGAAGGTGGATCAGTCGTTCGTGCGCAGCATGTTGTCGGAGCCGCGCGCGATGGCCATCGTCGAGGCGATCGTGGCGCTGGCGCGGGCGATCAGGGCCACCCTCGTGGTCGAGGGCGTGGAAACCGCCGACGAGCTTGCGGCGCTGCGCGGGCTCGGCTGCGACTATGCCCAGGGCTGGCTGGTGGGGAAACCCGAGACCCGCGATTCGCTTCTGGCCCGGGCGGCGTCCCTGTTCGCCTGAGGCTTTGCTAGGCTCGGCGCTTTCGCAGACAGGGGAACTTGGACGATGGACCAGACGGCTGGCGCGGGCATCGCCGCAATCACGGCATCGACGGCGGTGGGAATCGACGAGACCATCAACCGGCTGGTCGAGCCGATCGCGACGGCGCTGGGCGGGGCGATCTTCTCGCGCGCCTGCTTCGGCGGTGCCGACGGACTCGGCTTTGGTGCCTGCGCGCCCGACCAGGTGGGCATCCCGCTGATCGTCGCCTGGCTGATCCTCGGCGGTGTGATCACCACGCTGTACTTCCGTTTCATCAACTTCCGCGGCTTCGCGCAGGGCCTGCGCCTGATGCGCGGCCAGTACCACGAGGAGGGCAGCCCGGGCGAGGTGTCGCACTTCCAGGCGCTGACCTCGGCCGTCTCCGGCACCGTGGGCCTCGGCAACATCGCCGGCGTGGCGGTGGCGGTGACCATCGGCGGCCCCGGCGCGACCTTCTGGATGATCCTCGCCGGCATCCTGGCGATGACCACCAAGTTCGCCGAATGCACGCTCGGCGTGAAGTACCGGCGCGAGAACCCCGACGGCACGGTGTCGGGCGGGCCGATGTACTACCTCTCGCGCGGCATCGCCGAGAACTACCCGCGGCTCGCCGGCTTCGGCAAGGTGCTGGCGATCGTGTTCGCGGTGTGCGCGATGCTCGGCGCCATCGGTGCCGGCTCGATGTACCAGGCCAACCAGACCTTCTCGCAGTTCCACAAGATCACCGGCGGCGCCGACGGCCCGCTGGAGGGCATGGGCTGGGCCTTCGGGCTGGGCATCGCGGTGCTGGCCGGCCTCGTCGTCATCGGTGGCATCACCCGCATCGGCAAGGTCACGGAGAAGCTGATCCCGGCGATGATCCTGCTCTACCTCGCCGGCTGCGGCACGGTGATCGCGCTGCACGCCGGCCAGATCCCCGAAGCGGTCGCGCTGATCGTCACCAGCGCCTTCGACAACGACGCGGTGGCCGGCGGCATCATCGGCGCGCTGATCGTCGGCTTCCAGCGGGCGGCGTTCTCGAACGAGGCGGGCCTCGGCTCGGCGGCGATCGCGCACGGCGCGGTGAAGACGCGGCATCCGGCCACCGAGGGCCTCGTCGCCCTCTGGGAGCCCTTCATCGATACCGTGATCGTCTGCACCGCGACCGCGCTGATGGTGGTGGTGACCGGCGCCTACCTGCATCAGGGCCTCGAGGGCGTGCAGATCACTTCGGCGGCCTTCGGAACGGTGGCCGCGTGGTTCCCCTACGTGCTGACCGTGGCGGTGTTCCTGTTCGCCTTCTCGACGATGCTCACCTGGGCCTACTACGGCGCCAAGGCGGCAACCTACATCACCGGCGAGAACAAGGCGGTGTTGTACGGCTTCAAGCTGTTCTATCTCGCCATGGCCGTGGTCGCCTGCACCATGGACCTGTCGGAACTGATCAACCTGTCGGACGGTCTGATCTTCCTGATGGCGGTGCCGAACCTGATCGGCGTCTACCTGCTGCTGCCGGTGGTGCGGCGCGAGGTGGACGGCTATTTCGCCAAGCTGAAGTCGGGCGAGATCCGTCCGACCCGCGCCTGAGGCCCGGGCGATGGGCATGGCCCTGCACACCAGGATGCTGATCGGCTTCCTCGTCGGCGCGGTGGCCGGCGGGGTGGCGCATTCGCTGGGTGTGGCGGTGGGTGCCGACGGCGCGCGCGAGATGGCGTCGTGGCTTGAGACCGTGCTCACCTGGGTGACGCAGCCGGTCGGCTCGATCTTCCTCAACCTGCTGTTCATGCTGGTGTTGCCGCTGGTGTTCTCGGCGCTGGTGCTGGGCGTGGTGGAGATCGGCGATCCGAAGGCCCTGGGCCGCATCGGCGGCAAGACGCTGGCTTTCATCCTCGTCGTCACCGGCGTGGCCGTGGCCATCGGCATGACCGCGGTGAACGTGTTCCAGCCCGGCGTGGGCATCGATGCCGAGGTGGCGCAGTCGCTGATCGCGCAGTCGCAGGCGCAGGCTGCGGGCATCGTCGAGCGCGGCGAGGCGGCCTCGGCCATGCAGGTGCTGCTGTCGATCGTGCCGCGCAATCCGCTGGCGGCGGGCGTCGAGGGCAACCTGATCGGCGTGATGTTCTTCGCGCTGCTGTTCGGCATCGCCGCGGCCACCGTGCAAACCGAGGGCGTGCGCACCTTCGTGGGCACCTTGCAGGGCGTCTACGACATCACGCTCAAGCTGATCGACAAGGTGATCCAGCTCGCGCCCTATGCGGTCGCGGCCCTGCTGTTCAACCTGATCGCGGTGCAGGGATTCACGGCGCTGGTGCCTCTGGCGAAGTTTGTCGCGGTGGCGGTGGGCGCGTTGGCATGGCAC
>DMHI01000198.1 GCA_003449515.1 Lysobacteraceae bacterium
CCGCGCGCTCGCCATCCATGGCGAGCTTGTCGCTGGCCCACCGTCCCCGCGGGCGCGGCGCAGAAGCGCGCACACGGCAACACCGTCGCACGCTGGCGACGTTCGTCAGCGGTCAGCGTCGTGCCCGTGGGCGAGGCGAATAAGGAGCCCCGGCCTGATGCTGAGGCGCCAGCCGCGAAGCGGTGGCGCAGGGATGCGCCATCCGCTCGAGGTGCAGGAACGCACCCTTCGAGCGGACCGCCGGAAATCTCGCACCGACGTTGATGGGGCGGGCCAGCCGCGCCCACGGGCACGGCGCTGACCTTGCGCCGAACCAAAGGCACCGCTTCCGCGGCCGGTCGCGCCGGGCTACGTCCGTAGCGCGGCCTTCAGCGCCTTGCGGATGATCGCTTCCGCCGTGTCGCCGGCAGCGAACGCGTCTTTCGCCATCTTCCCGGCTTCCGCCGGTTTGTAGCCGAGCTGCTGCAGGGCGATGACGGCTTCGGCCTGCGGATCGGCGGGAATCGGCTGGCCTTTCGCGATCGGGCTGCCGGCGCCGCCCAACTCGGCGGCACGATCGCGCAGCTCGACGACGATGCGTTCGGCGGTCTTCTTGCCGATGCCCGGAATGCGGGTGAGCGCAGTGACGTCGCTGGTGGCGACGAGCCGCGCGAAGTCGTCGACGCTGACGCCGGAGAGGATGGCCAGCGCGATCTTGGCGCCGATGCCGGTCACCTTCTGCACGTCGCGGAACAGCCGGCGCTCGCGCTCGGTGAGGAAGCCGTACAGCGCGACGCTGTCCTCCTTCACCGCGTAGTGGGTGAACAGCGTGACCTCGCGGCCGAGCTCGGGCAGGTCGTAGACCGTCGACATCGGGGCGTCGAGCTCGTAGCCGACGCCGCCCACCTCGACCATCAGCGCGGGCGGGGCCTTGTGGATGAGGGTGCCGCGGAGGCGTCCGATCATATGCGCACCTCCTTCGCCAGCCCAAGGTCACTCACCGTCCGCATTGTGAACCTCGTCGTAGATGGACTTGACCGTTCGCCCGTTGAAGGTCCAGAACGGCGAGGGCTGAAGTGCATAGTCCTCCCGAAGCCCCAGCAGCTTTCGTGTGACTGCGACGAGCGACGACTCAACGCCTTCGTACTTCACCTTCCACTCGGATACGACTTCGACAGTCGCATTACCGTCCCTGAAGATCAGCTTCGACCCGTCTGGAATCCCCAACTCGTGATAGTTCATGCGCGGACGGCGCGATGCCTTTAGTGACTCGGCGGACTGCTTGTCGGCGGGCGAGACATCCGATTCCATCTGTTTTTCGAACTGGATGGTGATGTCGTCCACCTTAAGCAACCGAAGTACGGCAATCACCCGCTCCGGCTCAATCTTGAAGAACTCGCGACTGGGATTGATGCGGGCGTTTCCGAAGGCCAAATGAAGCGCCTTCTCAACCTCCGTTGCATCCTTGACCCGGCATGCGAACGAGCAATCGAAAGGAACAGGAACACCCGTTCCATAGAGCTGCTTCATCCGATCGTCCACTTCGATCTGGGTCGTCTTCCCAATCTTTACCAACCCCGGCATGGCCGCATTGGTCAGCACATAGACGATCTGATTGGCCGATTCATTCTTCATCCTGACACCCTTGCAGCACTTCGCCGGTCAGGGTGCAGGTTGCCACGAAGCGCCCGAACACGCAGTCAATCAGCGCCGCCGCAGCGCGGCCACGCCGACCCCGGCGCGCATGGCGGTGGCGGACATGTGCGCGTGGGTGAGCGCAACGGCCAAGGCGTCCGCGGCATCGGCGAACAGGCGTTCGCCCTGCAGGTTCAGCAGGATCCTGACCATGTGCTGCACCTGGTCCTTGTCCGCCGCGCCCTTACCGACGAGGCTCTGCTTGATGACGCGCGGCGCGTACTCGGCCAGCGGCAGGCCGCGGCGCACGACGGTCGCGATGGCGGCACCGCGCGCGTGCCCCAGCTTGAGCGCGGACGTCGCGCTCTTGTCCATGAACACGGTTTCGATGGCCACCTGCTGCGGCTGCCACTCATCGATGATCGCGTCGATGCCTTCGGCGAGGCGGCCGAGCCGCTCAGGGAAGTTATCGGTGTCGATCAGCAGGTTCAGCACCTCGCAGTGCACGAACGTGTAGTGGCCGTAGGCGTCGACGTCGATGACCCCGAGGCCCGTGCGCCGGGACCCGGGGTCGATGCCGAGCAGGCGGGTGGTCACGCGCCCGCCGCCGTCGCCGTCGCGTTCATCACTGGTACGCGCTGTCCGGCAGGTCGGCGTTGTGGTGGACGTTCTGCACGTCGTCTAGGTCCTCGAGCCTGTCGAGCAGCTTGACCACCTGCTGCGCCGTCTCGCCGTCGACGGCCACGTCGTTGTCGGCGCGCATCGTCACGTTGGCTTCCGCCGGCGCGAGGCCTGCGGCCTCCATCGCCTTCTTCACCGCTTCGAAGGCCTCGGGCGAGGTGATCACTTCCACCGCGCCGTCGTCGTAGCTCTTGATGTCATCGGCACCGGCCTCAATCGCGGCCTCGGTGATCTTCTCTTCGTCGGCGCCAGCGCCATACGCCAGCACGCCGATCTTCTTGAACATGAAGGCCACCGAGCCCTCGGTGCCAAGATTGCCGCCGAACTTCGAGAAGGCGTGGCGGACGTCGGCCACGGTGCGCACGCGGTTGTCGGTGAGGCACTCGACGATCACCGCGATGCCGCCCGGCGCGTAGCCCTCGTAGCGCACTTCCTCGTACGAGACGCCTTCCAGCTCACCGGTGGCCTTCTTGATCGCGCGCTCGATGTTGTCCTTCGGCATCGACTGCGCCAAAGCGCGATCGACGGCGAGACGCAGCCGCGGGTTGCCGGCGGGGTCGCCGCCACCCATCCGCGCCGCGACGGAGATCTCGCGGACCAGCTTGGTGAAGACCGCGCCGCGCTTGGCGGCCTGCGCGTTCTTGCGGCCTTCGATGGCCATCAATCGACCCATGGGGTGCCTCGGTGGTGTGTGCGATGGCGGGATTATCGCCGAGGCTCGGGCGGTCCGGTCGTGGGGACCTGCCGTCGCGCCTGCCTCGCGCGCCGACGCCCTACCCCCCGAACCGCCCCGACCGCAGGAAGTTCACCGCCGCCTCCGCCGCCACCCTCGACACCAGCAATCCCATGTGGCTCGCCCGCACTTCGAAGTGATCGACGAGCCCCGGCAGCCGCGTTTCATCGACGCCAACGGTGCCGTCGTGCGGGCCGTCGAAGGTGCCGAACACGCGGCCCAAGCCCACTTCGAGCGTGCCAGCGATCGCGCCGACTTCGCGCTGCGGCGGGGCGTGCTCGAGGCCCTTCAGCAGCACGCGGGCGCTGCGGCCCATGCCGAAGCCGAGGCCGCGGTCGTTCACCGCACGCGCCGCGCCACTGCCGGTGAGTGGACTGCCGAGACAGACGATGCGCTGAACCGGCAGCTCGATATCGCGGGCGGCGAGCAGCGAGACCAGCCCGCCGAGGCTGTGGCCGA
>DMHI01000229.1 GCA_003449515.1 Lysobacteraceae bacterium
TCAACCGCGTGATCCAGGTCTACGATCTCGTCGACCGCCCCGAGCTGAAGTTCCCGCCGTTCTCGCCGCGCAAATCGAAGCTCGACCTCGACGCTCCGTTCGAGCAGCTCAGCGAGCACGACGTGCTGATGCACCACCCCTTCGACAGCTTCAGCGGCGTGCTCGATCTGGTGGCGCACGCGGCCAACGACCCCGAGGTGCTGGCGATCAAGCAGACGCTGTACCGCGTCGGCAAGGACTCGCCACTGATCGAGCACCTGATCACCGCGGCGCGCAACGGCAAGGACGTGACCGTGGTGGTCGAACTGCGCGCGCGCTTCGACGAGGAGGCCAACCTGCGGCTGGCCGACCGCCTGCAGGAGGCCGGTGTGCAGGTGCTGTACGGCGTGGTCGGCTACAAGACCCACGCCAAGATGATCCTGATCGTGCGCCGCGAAGGCCAGCGCCTGCGCCGCTACGTGCACCTCGGCACCGGCAACTACCACGCCGGCACGGCGCGGGCGTACACCGACATCGGCCTGATGACCGCCAACGAGGAGATCGGTGCCGACGTGCATGCGCTGTTCCAGCAGCTCTCCGGGCTGGCGCCGTCGTTCAAGCTGCGGCAACTGCTGACCTCGCCGTTCACGCTGCACGCCGGGCTGCTCGGCAAGATCGCCCGCGAAGCCGAACACGCCCGCGAGGGCAAGCCGGCACGGATCATCGCCAAGATGAACGCGCTCAACGAAGCCGGCGTGATCCGCGCGCTGTATGCGGCCTCGCAGGCCGGCGTCGAGATCGACCTGATCGTGCGCGGTGCCTGCGCGCTGCGTCCCGGCGTGGCGGGGCTGTCGGAGCGTATCCGCGTGCGCTCGGTGGTGGGCCGCTTCCTCGAGCACAGCCGCGTGTACTGGTTCCAGAACGACGGCAGCCCGCAGATCTACTGCTCCAGCGCCGACTGGATGGAGCGCAACCTGCTGCGCCGCGTCGAAACCTGTTTCCCGATCCTCGACCCGAAGCTGGCGCAGCGCGTCTACGACGAGGAACTCGCCAACTACCTCGCCGACAATACCCATAGCTGGCTGCTGAAGTCGGACGGTCGCTACGAGCGCGTGGTGCGCGGACCCGACGACATGCCGCATTCGGCCCAGCACGCCCTGCTCGCCAAACTCTGCCTCTGACATGGCCAACCGCGCCCACCGGACCCTCCAGGACGGCGACCTGCTCGCCGCCGTCGACCTCGGCTCGAACAGCTTCCACCTGGTGGTGGCGCGCTACACGCTGGGTCAACTGCGGGTGGTCGATCGCATCAAGGAGATGGTGCGCTTGGCCGAGGGCCTCGACACCAACGGCGGGCTTCGGCCCGACGTGGTGGCGCGCGCGCTCGACTGCCTCGCCCGCTTCGGCCAGAAGCTGCGCAGCGTCCCGCCGACGCAGATGCGCGCCATCGCCACCAACACCGTGCGGCAGATGCGCAATCCGCAGAGCTTCCTCTTGCCGGCGGAAACCGCGCTCGGTCACGGCATCGAAGTGGTCGCCGGCCGCGAGGAGGCGCGCCTGTGCTACCTCGGCGTCGCCCACGGGCATCCGCCGGGCAAGTCGCGGCGGCTGGTGATCGACATCGGCGGCGGGTCCACCGAGTTCATCATCGGCGACGGCCTGCAGCCGATCGAACGCGAGAGCCTGCAGATGGGCTGCGTGGCCACCACCAAGCGGTTTTTCGGCGGCGAACGCCTCACCCGCAAACGCTGGAAGGAAGCGCAGCTTGAAATGGCCGCGGAGTTCCAGCAGTTCGCCGGGCTGTACCGCCAGCTCGGCTGGAAGGAGACCTTCGGCTCATCGGGCACCATCAAGGCGATCGGCGAGATCTGCGAGGCCCTGAAGCTCGCCAAGGGCGGCACCATCACCGACACCGCACTGGCCGCGCTCATCGAGCGCCTGCTCGCCTTCGACAGCGCCGAGAGCATCAAGCTGCCCGGACTGGGCACCGAGCGGCAGCCGGTGATCGCCGGCGGCGTCCTGGTGCTGGCGACGGCCTTCGAGGCGCTCGATATCCGCCGCCTGCAGGTCAGCGAGTCGGCGATGCGCGAAGGCATCCTTTACGACATGGTGGGCCGCGCCGGCAAGGCCGATCCGCGCGAAGCCTCGGTGGCGGCGCTGATGATCCGCTACGCCATCGACGCCGCGCAGGCCGAGCGCGTCGAGGCCACTGCGCTGGCGCTGTTCGACCAGATCGACGGTGACTGGGGCCTGGAATCGCCCGACCGCCAGATGCTCGCGTGGGCGGCGCGCCTGCACGAGCTGGGACTGGCGATCGCGCACAGCCAGTACCACGTGCACGGTGCCTACGTTCTGGAAAACTCCGACATCGCCGGGTTCTCGCGCACCGAGCAGCAGTTCATCGCGACCCTCGTGCGCAACCAGCGCCGTGCGTTCCGGCTGGTGAGTTTCGAGGGCCTGCCCGACCGCCTCGCGCCGGCCGCCCAGCGCTGCGCCATCCTGCTGCGCCTCGCCGTGCTGCTGCATCGCGCGCACGAGGCCGGAAAAATCCCGGGCCTGCGGCTGCGGGTGGGTGCCGGTGAACTGCAGCTCAAGCTGTCACGGCGCTGGCTCGACGCCCATCCGCTGACCCGCGCCGATCTCGACTCGGAACGCGAGCACCTGCGCGATATCGGCCTGCGGCTCAGCCTCGACAACGGCTGAGGCCGCCGCTCAGCGCGGCTGCAGGGCGTCGAGGTCCACCTCCCGCGACAGCAGATCGCGGCCGTCGACGCCGCGGAGCCGCAGGACCAGGCGCCGCGCCGCCCAGTCGATGTCGACGAGTCCGACATTGGCGACGTGATGCGGGCCTTCGACACGCAGCGCATTGGGCACGCGCACATGCCATTCCTCGGTCAGCCCGCTCGAGGTGAGGTCGAGCAGCGGGTAGGGAACGTTGGCGTCGAGGCGGGTCAGCTCGCCGTAATGCGTGTCGCCGGACAGGAACACGACGCCCTTGGCGCCGGTGTCGCGGATCAACTGGAACAGCCGCGCCTGGTCGCGCGGGTAGTTCACCCAGGCCTCCCAGCCGGGGAAATCCGCCAGCACTTGCAGGCTCGATCCGATGAGACGGAGGTCGGCGGGCTCGCGCAGGCGATCGGCCAGCCACGCCCACTGCGCCTCGCCGAGCATCGTTGCCGCCGGCGACGGGTCGCGCGCGTAGGGGCCCGGCACCTCGCGCCCGGCCTTGGCCTCCGCCTCGGCCCAGACGGCGTAACGCGCGTCGTCCGGGAAGGCGGTGTTGCGGGCGATCGGCGTGCGGTTCCAGCGCAGGTCGAGCAGGATCACCTGCACGCGCTGTCCGGGCGGCCCGAAGGTGGCGCTGGTGTAGATGCCGTCGCGCGCGCGCCGCGGCGAGTCCAGCGGCTCGCGCCAGAAGTCGAAGAAGACCTCGCGCGAGGCGACCTTCATCGGGTACTCGGCACCAGCGTCGTTCTCGCCGTAATCGTGGTCATCCCAGGTCGCCATCACCGCGGTGGTGGCCCGCATGCGCTGGAAGCCCGGCTGCGCCCCGAGGGCCGCATAGGTGCGCTCCAACTCGGCGCGCTCGCGGGTGTCACCGTAGACGTTGTCGCCGAGGAACAGGAACAGGTCGGGGTCGGCGGCCGCGACGGCGTCCCAGATCGGCTGCGGCTTGTGCTGCTCGGCGCAGGAGCCGAAAGCGATGCGCGTCAGCGCCGGCCGTTGATCCGCGGGCAACGCAACGTCGGGCGACAGCGATGCCTCGGCGGCAATCGGGACTTCGGGAAACGCCACCCAACGCGACGCCGAACATCGCGGCCAGCGTCGCGCGGCGCATCAGAACGACGCCTCGAGTGTGAAGAACACCTGACGCGGGGCGCCCGTCACGAGCGTGTAGTTCAGGCCCTGCGGGTCACGCGCGACGAAGCCATTGGTGCCGACGCTGGCGAAGTAGGATTCGTCGAACAGGTTGCTCACGTTGAGCGTGGCCTTGAGATCACGGGCCCAACCGAACTCGCCGAAGCGGTACGACAGCGAGGCATCGGCCACCCAGTAGTCCGGCACCCGCGAGTCGTTGGTGAAGGTGATGAAACGCTCGTCGGTGTACTTCGCCCCGACGCGCGCCTCCCAGCCGCCGACGGCGTAGCGCATCTCGATGTTGGCGAGCAGCTCCGGCGTATCGACGACGGTCTTGCCCGCCGTAGGCACGCGGGTCGTGCCGTCGAGGTAATCCGCGGCGTACTCCGACTGGTTCCACGACAGCGATCCGAACAGCGAGAAGCCCTCGGCCAGGGTCCAGTCGATCGCCGCCTCGGCACCCGAGGTCTCGACATCGCCGACGTTGGCCAGCACGCTCGGGCAACCGAGGATGCCGACGCACTGCGCGATCGTCAGCAGACGATCCTCGAAGTCGACCCGGTACAGCGTCAGCGAACCCTGGAAGCCCTCGTGGCCGTAGCGCAGGCCGCCTTCGAAGGTGGTGGAGGTCTCGGGGCGCAGCGTGTCGCGGATGGTGTTGAAACCGGTCTGGCTGGAGGCGAACGGGCCGCTCACGCCCGCGCGGAAGGCCGCCATGTTCTCCGCATACGCACCGAAGACCTCGAAGCCCGGTGCCACCTCGAAGCGCATGCCGAGCTGCGGCAGGAAGCTGTCGCTGGCCTCGATGCGACCCTGGGCGCGGGTACCGATCCGTGCCGTCGCCTCGTTCTCGACGTTGAGCGACTTGAATCCGGCGTCGATCACGAAGCGGCCGTCGAGCAGGTCCATGCGGTTGCCGGCATAGAACACCTGCGTGCGGCTGACGAAGTCCTGCTCGAACACGCGCTGGTCCGGGCTGCGGTAGAAGAAGCCGCGGTTCGGCGGCGAGTCGGCGTTGAGATTGTAGAAATTGCGCTGCAGGTTGTGGTCGTTGTCCTCGATCCAGACGCCGGCGCTCACGGTGTGGATGCCCACCGGCAGCTCGATGCCGGCGGTGAGGCCGCTGCGGTCGATGATGTATTCGGTGGTGCGCAGGCGCAGCGGCAAGGTCGGCGAGCTCGCCGAGTACGGTGTCACCCAGTGGCCCTGACCCTCGTTGGTGTGGCGGTAGACCTGCGCGGTGACGCTGCCGCCGTCGCCGAAGGCGAGATCGGCGTTCACCGCGTACAGGTTGTCGTCGCGCAGGCCGCGGCCGAGGTAGTAGGCGTCGTCGAGGCTGGTCACGCCGCCGGAGAACTGGCCGAAGCCGGCGCGGATCGCCCGCACCCAGTCACGCGCGTAGTTGTCCCAGTCCATCCCGAGGCGGCGCGCCGATTCCAGCGACAGGTCGGCGTAGTCGGTCTCGTTGCGGCGCGAGGTGTTGACCATCGCGCCAAGGCTCCAGGTCTCGCCGGCGAAGCGCGCCTGGGCGTTGACCTGGCGCGAGTCCTGCGGGCCATAGCCCTTCCACTTCTCCGAATCGTGCCGCGCACCGGACAGGAAGGCCGAGAAGCCGTCGATGTCGCCGGAATCGTAGCGGGCGAAGGTGCGCAGGGTGTCGTCGCTGCCGAACGTCTGCGCCAGCGTGGTGCCGCGCTCGGCCTGCGGGCCGCGCGAGCCGAAGCGGACGGTGCCGCCGAGATTCGACGACGATGCCGTGTCGAGCGCGCCGCTGCCCTGCGACACCTCGGCAAAGGCGAGGTTCTCGGCGATCAGCGCACGGCTGATGTGCAGGCCGTTGTGGTTGCCGTAGCTCATGTCGCCGAGCGGAATGCCGTCGAGCGTGAAGCCGAGCTGGTTCTGGTTGAAGCCGCGGATGTTGAGCCGCGTCGACCACTCGTAGTTGCCCCACGGATCGGCCGAGGTGAAGTGCACGCCAGGCAGCTTGCCCAGCAGCTTCAAGGCGCTGCTGCCGGCCGGTGCCCGCGCAAGCTCCTCGCGGCCCAGCCCCTGCACCTGGCGCGTCTGGCCGGTGCCCACCACGTTGACCGCGTCGAGCACGGTGGCGGCATCGCGCGGCGCGGGTGCGGGTGCGGCCTGCGCGGCGATCGGCAGCAGGACACCCGCGATGGCGAGGGCGAGCGGGCTGAGGACATGGGCGGTACGGCGGGCAGGACGCGACATTCGGGGCTCCATTGCGGATGATCCTCCGGGGCGGAGGCGTGGGCCGGAACCTTGGGTGACATTCGTTAAATCGCCGTTGCAACGGAATGACAACGTGCTCCGGTGTGCGGCGTCATCGCAGCGTCATGGCGATGTCATCGCCCTGCCGCGCGTCTCACGCAGGCTCGCGGCATGGACACGCCGACCTCGCCAATGCCGCTGCGCTTCGAACTGGTCACCGAGACCTACCCGCCGGAGATCAACGGCGTCGCGCTCACCGTGCAATCGCTGCACGACGGGCTCATCGCGCTCGGCCACGACGTGGGCCTGGTGCGACCGGCTCGCCCGGCGGAAGACACCGACACGACGCCGGCGCTGATGCGCGTGGGCGGCGCGCCGATCCCGCGCTACCCCGGCATGCGCTTCGGCCTGCCTTGCGGCCGCCGGCTCGCCGCGCGCTGGATGCAGCACCGCCCCGACGCCCTCTACATCGCCACCGAAGGCCCGCTGGGCTGGTCGGCGTTGCGCGCCGCGAAGCGGCTCGGCATCCCGGTGGCCACCGGCTTCCACACCCGCTTCGACGACTACGTGGGCCGCTACGGCGCGGCCTTCCTCTCCCCCTACGTCTTCGGCTGGCTGCGCCGCTTCCACAATCGCGCCGACGCCACCCTGGTGCCGACCCGCGAACTCGTCGAGCAGCTTGGCGCGCAGGGCTTCACGAAGGTCTGCCGACTCGGGCGCGCGGTCGATACCGATCGCTTCCATCCGCGCTACCGCTCGGACGATCTGCGCGCGTCCTGGGGCTTGGCCGCCGGCGACCTCGGCATCGTGCATGTCGGCCGCATCGCCCCCGAGAAGAACCTGCCGCTGCTGCTGCGCTGCTTCGATGCGCTGAAGGCCGAACGCCCCGGCGCGCGGCTGGTGCTGGTGGGTGATGGCCCGGCCCGCGCCGCCCTCGCCGCCGAGCGCAGCGACCTGGTGTTCGCCGGCACGCTGCGCGGCGATGCGCTGGCCGCGCACTTCGCCTCGGCCGATCTGTTCTGCTTTCCCAGCCTCTCCGAAACCTTCGGCAACGTCACCCTCGAGGCGATGGCCTCGGGCCTGCCCACCGTGGCCTTCGACTACGGTGCCGCACGCGAGCACCTCGCCGATGGCGTGCACGGGGCCAGCGTGCCCTTCGGCGATGAAGCCGCCTTCCTCGAGCGTTTCCTGCAGACGGTGGGCTCGCCGCGGCGTGCGGCGATGGGCGCCGCTGCGCGTTCAGCGGTCGAAGGCCTGTCCCCCGAACGCGTCTCGCGCGACTTCGCCGACCTGCTGACCGCACTCGCCTCGCCAATGCGGAGGGCTGCCTGATGATGAGCCGCGCGACGCTGGTCCGACGCGAACACGGCTGGTGCCTGCGATTGAACCGCTGGTGCGCGTACCGGCTTGTGCGCCTCTACTTCAAGACCGTGAGCCGACTCGGCGACGGGGTGTTCTGGTACGCGATGATGGCGGCGCTGGCCGTCACCGGCGGCGAGACGGGCCTGCTTGCCGCGGCGCACATGGCCGTGGTCGGTGGCGTCGCGGCCATCCTCTACCGGCGCATGAAGGGCTTCTATCGCCGCGCCCGTCCCTGCCACCGCGATCCGGCGGTGCGCGCCTGGGTGGCGCCGCTCGACGAGTTCAGCTTTCCATCGGGCCACACCCTGCACGCGGTCAGCTTCACCCTCGTGGCGCTGGCCTACTACCCGGGCTTCGCTGTCTGGCTGATTCCGTTCGCCGCCAGCATCGCCGTGTCGCGCGTTTTCCTTGGCGTGCACTACCCGAGCGATGTGCTCGCGGCCACCGGCATCGGCGCGGCGCTGGCCGGCCTCACGCTGTGGCTGGTGCCGGGCGTCAGCCTGTTCACTCCCGGCATCGGCCTGCTGGGCTGAATCGGGCTGCGGCACCGCGCCGGCGCTAGACTGCCGGCATGAACTACCGTCACGCCTTCCACGCCGGCAACCAAGCCGACGTGCTCAAGCACGTCA
>DMHI01000236.1 GCA_003449515.1 Lysobacteraceae bacterium
GTTTCGCCGCCGATCAGGGCGCAGCCGGAAAGCTCGCAGCCCTTGGCGATGCCGCCGATGACGGCGGCCGCGGTGTCGACGTGCAGCTTGCCGGTGGCGAAGTAGTCGAGGAAGAACAGCGGCTCGGCGCCCTGCACCAGCACGTCGTTGACGCACATGGCCACGAGGTCGATGCCGATGGTGTCGTGGCGGTTCAGCTGCTGGGCGAGCTTGAGCTTGGTGCCGACGCCGTCGGTGCCGGAGACCAGCACCGGCTCGCGGTACTTGCCGGAGAGGTCGAACAGCGCGCCGAAGCCGCCGAGGCCGCCCATCACTTCGGGGCGGAAGCTGCGCTTGACCAGCGGCTTGATGCGCTCGACGAGGTCGTTGCCGGCGTCGATATCGACCCCCGCGTCGCGATAGGTCAAGGGCGTCGGGGTGCTCACGGGCGGCGGCCTTCTCAGCGTCAAGCGGAGCGCGCAGTTTAGCAGCCGGGCTTGGGCCGACAGGCTGGCGTTGGACGCTCGCGCCGACGCTGCGGCACCATGGTGCATTCCTCGGAGTCGACGATGCGCGTGATTTCCTCCCCGTTCCGGCATCTGTGCATGCCTCTGGCCCTTGCCGCCGCTCTCGCTGCCGCGCCGGCTCGGGCCCTTCCTCCCGGGGAGCAAGGCTCGGCGGCCCCGGCCGCCGCCATCCAGACCGCTTCCGAAGCCCGCCGTGGCGCGGGCGCCGAAGCCCTCTGGTACACCGCCGAGGTGCCGGTGCGTTCGCAGGAGGCCCGCGAGCGCGATGCCGCGCTGGGCCGCGCGCTGGCGCAGGTGCTGGTGCGCGTCACCGGGCGGGTCGATGCGCCCGGCAACGCCGTGCTGCAGAGGGCGCTGCGCGTGGCTGACACCCTGCTGGTCGACACCGCCTACCGCCAGATCGACGAGCGGGTCGGCGGGGTGCTGGTACCGCGTGAGGTGCTGGTGGCGAGTTTCGATGCCGAGGCGGTCGATGGGCTGGTGATGGCGGCGGGCCTGCCGCTGTGGGCGGGCGAGCGCCCGCGTCCGCTGGTGTGGCTGACGGTCGACGATGGCGGCGGCGCTGGGCCGCGGCTGGTGTCGGCGCAGCAGATCAATGTGGTGAAGCCCCTCGCCGATCGCGGGATCGAGCGCGGCGTGCGTTTCCTGCTGCCGGCGGGCAGCCCGGTCGAGCAGGCGGCGGCGGCGCGCATCGGCGCACTCGATGCGGCGGCGGTGGCCGTTCTTTCGGCACGCTACGGTGGCCGGCTGCAGTTGCTGGGGCGGATGTCGCGTGCGGGCGGTGGCTGGCAGGTGGAATGGCTGCTGGCCGACGGCGACAGCGTGATCGATCGCTGGTCGCACCTCGATCCGAGTCCGCAGCGCGCCATCGCCTCGGGGGCTGACCGCAGCGCCGATGTGCTGGCGGCCCGGCAGGCGCGCGCCGTGCCGGCCGGTGCGCCCGAGGTGCTGGAGGCCGAGATCGTCGGCGTCGACAGCCGTGACCGCTGGTTGGACCTTGCCGCTTACTTGCAGTCGCTCCCGGTGCTGCGTGGCATCGAGGTCTTGGAAGCGCATCCCGACCGGCTGCGCGTGCGGCTCGATCTCGCGGTGGATCGCGCCCGCTTCGAGGCGCTGTTGGCGGGTGGCCGCCGGCTCGCCGTGGACGCCGCCCCGGCGCCGCGGCCCGATTCCGCACCGATGCGCCCCGCGCGCTATCGGCTGCTTCCCTGACGTGCCGGCGAAGGACGCACGATGACGACCGACCTGCTCTGGCTGCGCCCTTGGCTCTGGCTTGCCGGGCTCGTGCTGTTCGGCCTGTTGCTGTGGCTGCTGGGGCCGGTGCTGACGCCCTTCGCGGTGGCCGCTCTGCTGGCCTGGATGGCCGATCCGCTGGTCACGCGCATCGAGCGGAGTGGTCGCTCGCGTGCCACAGCGGTGACCATCGTGTTCGTGCTGATGACCCTGCTGGTGGTTCTCGTCGCGCTGCTGCTGGTGCCGACACTCCGCCGCCAGGTCGAACAGGCGATCGAGTGGGGGCCGACACTGGTGGGGTGGTTCACCGGCGCGGCGATCCCGTGGATCGAGGCGCGGTTCGGCGTATCGATCGCCGCCCACGTCGATCCGGCGGAACTCGGAACCCTGCTCAAGGAGCACTGGCGCCAGGCCGGCGGGGTGGCCGCCAACCTGCTCGACGGCCTGTCGCGCTCGGGCATGGCGGTGATCGCCTTCGTGGTGAACCTGCTCCTGATCCCGCTGGTCACGTTCTACTTCATGCGCGACTGGGGCTCGATGATCGCGCAGGTGCATGCGCTGATTCCGCGCCCGCTCGAGCCCACCGTCGTGCGGCTGGCGCGCGAATCCGACGAGATGCTGGGCGGCTTCCTGCGCGGCCAGCTCAGCGTGATGATCGCGCTCGGCACCATCTACGGCGTGGGCCTGAGCCTGGCGGGCCTCGACCTCGGCTTCCTGATCGGGATGGTGGCCGGCCTGCTCAGCTTCGTGCCCTACCTCGGCACCGGCGTGGGCCTGATCGCTGCGGTGATCGCGACCCTGGTCGAACACGGCGATCTGTTCCACCTCGTGCTGGTGGCCGCGGTGTTCAGTACGGGCCAGGTGATCGAGAGCTTCATCCTGACGCCGTGGCTGGTGGGCGACCGCATCGGCCTGCACCCGGTGGCGGTGATCTTCGCGATCATGGCCGGCGGCCAACTGTTCGGATTCATCGGCGTCCTGCTCGCCCTGCCGGCGGCGGCGGTGATCATGGTGCTGGTGCGCTACGCACTGGTGCGCTACCGCGCGAGCCTGCTCTATCGCGAGGATCGCGATCGCGACAGCGGCGACACCAGCGACACGCGCCCGGCATGAGGGCCCAGCTCCCGCTGGCGCTGCCGGTGGGGCCGGACCAGCGCTTCGATCTCTTCGTCGGCCACGACTGGGCGGTGGGCGCGGTGCGCGCGGCGGCGACCGGCGATGACCTCGTGCTGTTCATCGAGGGCGCCGAAGGCAGTGGCAAAAGCCACCTGCTGCTTGCCGCCTGCAGCGCCGCGCACCGGGCCGGACGGCGCGCGCGCTACCTGCCGGTGGCGGCCTTCGCCGGTGCACTCGCGTCGATCATCGACGGCCTCGAATCGAATGATCTCGTCGCACTCGATGGCATCGAGGCCGCGGCGAGCTCGCGTGCCGATGGCGAGGCGCTGTTCCATCTGCACAACCGCCTGCGCGATCGCCGGCGGACGCTGCTCTACGCCTCGCGCCTGCCCGCAGGCGACCCGGCCTGGGCCTTGCCCGACCTGCGCTCACGGCTCGGTCAGGGGCTTCGCGTTTCGCTCGCCGCGCTCGACGACGATGGCCGTCGCGAGGCCTTGCGCCGCCGCGCGGCGCGCCGTGGGTTGGAGCTCGACGATGCGGTGCTCGACTGGCTGTTCCGCCGCGTCGATCGCGACCTCAAGTCGCTGACCGCGCTGCTCGATCGCCTCGACCGCGCCGCGATGTCGGCACAGCGCAAACTGACGGTGCCGTTCGTGCGCAGCGTGCTGGAGCAGGGCGACACGCTGGCCTGACGTAGCACGCGCGACGAAGCGCGTCGACCCGCCGCGATTCAGCCCATCCCCTGAAGGCGGGCATCCAGCGCCGCCAGCCGCTCGGGCGTGCCGA
>DMHI01000139.1 GCA_003449515.1 Lysobacteraceae bacterium
TCTCAGAAAGGGATCGGTTCTTCCCAGGCGTCGCAGCCTTGGGCACGTGAGGATTCAGGGACGACTGCCGCCCACCGCGCGCAGGAGCCAGTCGGGCGGTCGAACTTCCCGCACGCTTCGCACGGCGTGCTCGTCGGCATCGCCTCCAGCGTCGCGAGCGACGTTCGCAGCACGGCGACCATCCGCGCTTTCTCGGGCGGCGTCAGGGGCAAACTCATAAGCGACAATCTCCGGGTAGCCGCTGCGCGGCTGAGTCAGGGTGATGCTGATGGGGCGGGGCAGGTCGCGAGCCAACAATCGGCCAGCGTCTTTTGCGCGCAACGCTGAAAGAAAGCCGGGATTGCCAATTGCCTCGGCCACCGTGCGCGGCACCTGCGTGCACCGCGGATCGCGGCGACGCCACCACTGCACGGCCTTGTCGCGCGCAAAGCCGCCGTGCTCAAGGCAAACGTATTCGTTGATCCGGCGCAGCCCGCAGCGGTACGTGACGCGCAGCGTGGGCACGCCGGACTTGCCGATGTGCTCGGCGTACTCGACCGCGCCCACGGCCAGCGTGATCGTCGGCACCGGGCCGGAGAGGATCGGCGCGTCCGCCGGCTTGTCGTTGTGCTCGGGCTTAGCGACCGCGAACTCGTGGCCGCAGTCGGGGCAGGTGCGGATGCCGAGCGCCACGAGTGCGTCGCACTTCGGGCACTGCTTGGCCGGCATCGTCTCGACCTTCGCCGCCTCGCCGGGCTTGCGCGGCTTGCGCACGGTGATCGCGTCAACCGGCCCGTGCTCAAGCGTGTTGCCGGCGTAGTCGAGGACCAGGCAATCGGTCTTGCCCGGCGCCAGTCGGAAGCCGCGACCTACCTGCTGGTAGAAAAGCCCCGGCGACTTGGTGGGCCGCAGCATCGCGACGCAATCGATGTGCGGCGCGTCGAAGCCCTCGGACAGCACGTTGACATTGACCATCCAGCGCGTGCGCCCTGCCTTGAAAGCCTCGATCAGCGCGACGCGCTCCGCCTTCGGCGTGCCGCCGTGCACCAGCGTCGCCGTCTCGCCCGCCGCGCGCAGTGCCGCGAGCGCGGCCTCCGCGTGAGCGACGTTGACGCAGAACACGATGCCGGCCCGACGCCCCGCAGCGCGCGCCAGCAGGTCGCCGATCGTGCGCTCGACCAGACCCGGCGCCGTCATCGCGCGGGCGAGCTCGGCCTCGACGTACTCGCCGCCGCGCACGTGCACACCCGACAGGTCGGGGCGCTCGCCCGCCTTGGCCGTGAGCGGGGAAAGGAAGCCGTCGCGAATCAGGTCACCAACGCGCGCCTCGTAGGCCACTTCGGTCAGGATGTGGTCGGCACCGCACACCGGCACCGCGACGCCCTGCAGGCGGTACGGCGTGGCCGTCATGCCGATGACGCGCAGCCGCGGATTGAAGCGCCTCGCCTCGGCAATGAACTGCCGGTACATGCCCTCACCCTTGAGCGGGATGCGGTGCGCCTCATCGACCAGTAGCAGGTCGAACTTGCCGAACTGGTGGGCGCGCGCGGCGACCGACTGCACCTGCATGAACAGGATGCGGTCGAAGCGATCGCGGCGCTTGAGCCCCGCGGCGTAGATACCGGCCGGTGCCTCCGGCCACAGCGTGCGCAGCTTGTCGGCGTTCTGCTCGACCAGCTCCTGGACGTGCGCCAGCACGCCAACGCGCCCGCCCCACTTCTCGACCGCCTCGCGCGCGATGGCGGCCATCAGTGGCGACTTGCCGGCGCCCGTGGGCAGCACCAGCGCGGGGTTTCCCTCGCGGTGCGCGAGGTAGTCCCACAGCGCCTCGACGGCCTGCTGTTGGTAGGGACGGAGGATCACCCCGCGACTTCCGCCGCCACGATGGTCGCGCCCTGCGCGCGCAGCTTCGCAACCACCTCATCCTCAGCCAGCACCAGCGCCGCCTCGCCCAGCGACAGCTCGGCGCTCGTCAGCCCGTCCGGGCCGCCGTTGCGGAACGTCGTGCCGCTCGGGCGGCGGTATTCGACCCAGCCGCCCTTTTCGTCCGCATCCACCGCCTCGCCCAGCTTCGCGAGCAGGGCGGGGATGTAGCGGTGCTCGCCACAGCCCACGCGCTGCGCCTCGGGCGGAATGTCGGAGCCCCACTTGGCGCAGCTCCACCGGCCATTGCCATCGCGCTCCGGCGTGGCGTGCAGGCAGGTGCGGCAGTTCACCGGCGCGATGGCCTTGCCGTGGCATAGCGCGTGCGCCGGGCAGAACTTGCACTCAAACCACGCCGGATCGGTGCTGATGCCCGGCAGCGGCTCGGCCGCGAAGATGACGCGCTCGGCCTTCTCGATCAAGCGCGCCCCCTCGGCCGGGTCGCGGCGCAGGCGCTCGGCGTACAGCTCGTCCGTGTCCTTGTTGGCGGCGACGTAGAGCGTGCGCTCAAGCTTGCCCAGGTGCATGTACGTCTGCACCTGCGCGGCGTGCAGCGGCTTGGAGGCCTGCACGCCCTTCTTCTGCAGGTCGCCGAAGCTCTTGGCCGAGTGGGTCTTGAACTCGAGGGCGTGCCACGCCTTGGGCGCATCGGGGATGCCGAGCGCCACGCCGTCCATGCTGCCGCCGAAGTGCCCGCCGGCGGCGGTGAAACGGAACTGCTGACCGGTGCCGGGATCGACGGCGTGCACCGTGACCCCAGCCCCGCGCAGCTCCTCGACAAAGACCGCCTCCTCGCGCTGCCCGCGGTCAAACAATCGCAGCATCCGCGCATCGAACGTCTCGTGCGCGGACCAGCGGAAGCCGAACCACAACCGCCGCTCGCACGGCTGGCCGATCTGGCTGGCACCCAAGTGCGGGCGCGGTGCCTGGTCGGTCGAGCGCACACGCCATGCGTCGATGGCGTCGAGCACCTGCAGGCGCGGGGAGGCGGGGAGGGCGGCCATGTCGAGGCTCAGGCCGCCGTGCTGCGCGCCCACGGCGGGGCGACGTTGCTGGCAGCCGGGGCGGCCGCAGCCGGCGCCGGAGCGGCGACGGGCTTGCTGCCGTCCAGCTTCTTCCAGGCCTTGACCGCGTTGCTGTCCTTCTGCGAGTTGACACCATCCGCCTTGACGTACTCGACGCGAATCACGTGCGGCTTGTAGTGGAGCTGCTGCGTGTCGTTGATCTGCATCACGCCGGTGACGTGGCAGATGGCCGAGAGCTGGCGCTGGGCAATCTCGACCGCCTTCTGGTTCGGGTTGTCGAGGTTGAGGCGCAGCCACACCTTGCGGCCCTTGAACTCGCCGTCGATGACCTCGTAGGTCAGCTCGGCGTAGTTGCCATCGCCGCGCTGGGTGGGCTTCACGTCGCTGTCGATGATCTGCGCGGCGTACTCGCCGGCCGGGATCGGGCCGATGTCCTGCTGGGGCGCGACCTGCGTCGCGTTGAAGCTGCCGATGAGGGCCATGTTCGTGTTCTCCGGGTTGGTGTTGGTGTTGCGCGTTACGCCGCGGCTGCGGCGGGGTTCATCGCGGCCATCAGCGACGGCCACGAGAGTTCGATCAGTTCAGGGAGCGCGTAGCGGTTCTTCGCGACGCACGCGGGCGTCTCGACCACGCGCAGCAGGCGGCGGCCAGTGGCGATGCCGCGGGCGCGCGTCTGGAAGCCGTTGCTGTCCTTCTTGATGGCCGTCTCGTGGTGCGCGAAGCCCACGATGTCCGCCCACTCCACGGCCAGCGCCGACGCGCCCTTGTGCAGTTTGAGTTCGTAGCGGTCGAACGGCTCCGAGTCCGGGGCCTCGAAGCGCTTGACTTGGCTGTGGCAGATCAAGACGACCGCCATGCCGCGCTTCTCGCGCAGATGATTGAGGCCGTCGAAGATCGTGCGCCACAGCGGCAGCGCCTCGGCGTAGCCCTTGCCGTAGGGGATGTCTTCGATGCTGGCCTTGCCGTGCGCGGCGGCGACGCGCGCCCAGACGTGCGGCTCCAGCCAGTCGAGGGAGTCGATGACGACGGTGCCGAAGTCGTGGGCGTCGGACGCCAGCGCACCGATCGCGGCGATGCAGTCGTCGTAGGATGTGAGGCGCGGAAACGCCTCGACCTCGATGCCGCTCAGGCCGTCCTCGAACGGCAGGAAGATCGAGCGGTAGGCACTGGCGGCGAAGGTGGATTTGCCCACGCCGCCTTGGCCGTGAACGATGACGCGCGGCGGGACGGCGTTGCGCGTGGTCTTGCTGATGGATGCGAGGCTGATGGCCATGTCGGTGTTCTCAGGCAGCGGTGGGCAGGGCGGCGACCAGCTCGACCTTCACGGACGGCTTCGCGGGCGTGGCGGTGATGGCGTTCGCGAGCACGCGGTAGGCGTCGGGCTCGTTGTTCTGCAGGTAGCGCAGGCCGGTCACGTCTACCTCGGGAATCCAGCGGATCGCGCGCTTGAACAGCGCAGGCGACATGTCGGCGCGGATGTGGGCGAGCACGGCGCGGTCGATGCGGCGATTGATGCCGGCGGTGACAGTCACCTTGTAGGCGTCGAGCTTGTAGGTCGTGCTGCCCTCGGCCTTGTCGGTCTGCAGCTCGGCCAGCAGGGCCGTCTCGGCGGCGATGCGGCGCTCGCGGGCAGCCTCCTCGGCGGCCTTGGCGTCCAGCAGTTCACGGATCAGTGCGTTCATCGTTCGTGTCCTCGGGTTGCGTGTCGGGTTCGTTCGGGTCAGTGGCGTCAACGTACCCATCGGGATCGACGTAGAAATCGGGCTTCATGGGGTCAGTCCTGGATGTAGGGCGCGCGCTTGCGCAGCCGGCGCCATGTGCAGCGGTCCGCCGCGTCTGCTGCCCAGGCAACGATGCAGGCGATGCCGATGGCGGCGAAGAACAGCAGGGCGATGACGGCGCAGGTCATGCCGCGCCCCGCGGATCGAAGCCGCTGGCGCGCGTGGCGCTGCGGATCGTGTCGCAGGCCGCGGCGTAGGCGTGCGCCGCGCTGGCGCCGGCGTCCATCGCGCGGATCGCGGCGAGCTTGGCCGCGCGGCTGGCCTGCGCGGTCAGGTGCAGGCGGGCGCAGCGCTCCTGCACGGCGCGCACGGCGGCGAGGTTGATCGGTTGGCCGGTCATCGCGGAGCCCCGAACACCGCGCCGAAGCCGCGCATCGCTTCCGCCATGATCGGGTGCACGTTCGGCACCACGGCGGTCACCGGCACGAGGCGTGCGGTGCGCGCGAGCTTGTCGTCGATGACCTTGCGCTCGGCCATCTTGTCGAGGGTCGCGGACAGCGCGGTGCACAGCGCGAAGTCCAGCGCCTCCAAGTCCATGACGCCGCGCGGCAGGCGGGCGGCCCGCTGCATGGCGCGCGAGTAGTACGCCGCCACGGCCTGATACACCGGCCAGTCGCTCGGGG
>DMHI01000120.1 GCA_003449515.1 Lysobacteraceae bacterium
CGCGACCACACGACGGTGCTGCACGGCTGCCGGGTGATCCGCGACCTGATGCAGACCGACGGCAAGCTGCGCGAGGACTGGGACAAGCTGGTGCGAAAGCTGACGGAGTGACCGGCGACGGAGGGCGACCCCTTTGCGGATTCGCCCGGCGAAGGAGCACGGGGCAGGCCGTGGGCAGCCTGTGGACAAGTCGGGACAAGTGCCGAGCCGCTTGACTTGCCCACCGTTATCCACACGCTTGTTCTTTCGCTTCCCCACAGCGGAATGCTAAAAAAAGTAATAAAAATCAAGGGTTTGGAAAGTTATTCGGCGTTTTTCCGGCCCTCTACCACCACCATCGATAGATTTATCCAACGACGGATATAGGCCCCGAACGCATGCGCTTCTCCCTGTCCCGCGAAGCCCTTTTGAAGCCCCTGCAGCAAGTGGTCGGCGTCGTTGAGCGGCGCCAGACCCTCCCCGTTCTTTCCAACCTGCTGGTCAACGTCCGCGGCGTCGAGCTCTCGTTGACCGGCACCGACATGGAAGTCGAGATGGTGGCGCGAGCCGTGGTCGAGAACGCCCAGGATGGCGAAACCACGATCCCGGCGCGGAAATTTTTCGAAATCGTCCGTGCGCTGCCGGACGGTTGCCGCGTCACCGTCGCGGTGGCCGGCGACAAAGCCACGGTCTCGGCCGGACGCAGCCGCTTCACCCTGGCCACGCTGGCGGCCAATGATTTCCCGTCAGTGGATGGGCTGGAGGGCGTCGAGCGGGTTTCACTTTCGGAATCCCTGCTCAAGGACCTGATCGAACGCAGCGCCTTCGCCATGGCGCAGCAGGACGTGCGTTATTACCTGAACGGCCTGCTGTTCGACCTTCGTGGTGATTCCCTGCGCTGTGTGGCCACCGACGGTCATCGCTTGGCGCTCTGCGAAGCCAGCTTGCCCGGCGGCGGTAGCACCAAGCGGCAGATCATCGTGCCGCGCAAGGGTGTGCTGGAGTTGCAGCGCCTGCTCGAAGGCGGTGACCGTCTCGTTGAACTGGAACTGGCACGCAATCACCTGCGCCTGCGCCGCGAGGACGTGAGTTTCACCACCAAGCTCATCGACGGCCGCTTCCCCGACTACGAGGCGGTGATCCCGATCGGCGCCGACAAGACCGTCGAGCTTGATCGTGAGGTGCTGCGTTCGGCCCTGCAGCGCGCGGCGATCCTGTCGAACGAGAAGTTCCGCGGCGTCAAGCTCGAAGCGGCACCGGGCCTGCTGCGCATCGTCGCCCACAACCCGGAGCAGGAGGAGGCGCACGAGGAGCTGGAGGTCGATACCGCGATCGAGAACCTCGCCATCGGTTTCAATGTGACCTACCTGCTGGAGGCTCTGGGCGCATTGAAGGACGAGACGGTGGTGCTGAATCTTCGCGATGCCAATTCCTCGATGCTGGTGCGCGAGAAGGACAGCGAGCGCAGCCGCCATGTGGTGATGCCGCTGCGCCTGTGACCCCTCTCCCCTTCTCACGCATGGCCGCCCCGACGCCCGGTACCGCCGGGCGTTGTGCTTTCGGGCGCTCGGCGAAGCGGGTTCCTGCCGCATTCCGGCGTCCTTGCTTCGATCCCGCACCCCGCGACGCTGGCGCATTCGATGCGCGTTGAGTCGATCGAGATCCGCGGCCTGCGCTGCCTGTCGGATGCCGCGCTGGCGTTTCCGCCCGGCGGTGCCTGGCTGGTGGGGCCGAACGGGGCCGGCAAGACCAGTGTGCTCGAGGCCCTGTGCCTGCTCGGCTTCGGCCGCAGTTTCCGCGGCCGCGTGGCGGATGGGCTGGTGCAGCGCGGTCGGGAGGCGATCGAGGTGGTGGCGCGTTGGGTCGATGACAACGGCCGGGCGCGGGTGTCCGGGCTTCGGCATCGCGGTGACGCCTGGGAGGCGCGCCTGGATGGCGCCGCCGTGGCCTCGTTGAGCGAGCTGGCCGCGCCCTTCCCGGTGCTGTGCTTCCACCCGGAGTCGTCACAATGGGTGACTGGCGCAGCCGAGGAACGTCGACGCGCCTTGGACTGGCTGGCGTTCCACGTGGAACCACGGTTTGCCGAGGTCTCTCGCCGATACGCCCGGGCGCTGAAGCATCGCAACGCCCTGCTGCGCACTGGCGCACCGAGCACGGAGTTCGACCCTTGGGAACGGGAGATGGGCCAGACCGCCGACACGATCTCCAGCCAGCGGGCCTCGGCGCTGACGCTGTGGAAGCCCAGTCTGCTCGCCCTGTGGCCGGGCTTGGCGGTCGATGCGCCGGCCCCGGAACTCGAGCTGCGCCCGGGGTGGCGACAGGCCGAGGCTTCGCTGGCCGACCTTCTGCTGATCAACCGCGATCGCGACCGGGAGTTGGGCTACACCACGGTCGGGCCGCAGCGAGCCGATGTGCTGCTCGGACACCCGTTCGCGGTCGACGCCGGCCAGCTCTCCCGGGGGCAGGCCAAACTGCTGGCGCTCGCGCTGGTGCTGGCGCAGGCCGAGGCACTGCGCGCATGGACGGGTGAGCGCAGTCTGCTGCTGCTGGATGACCTGCAGGCCGAACTCGACCCCGAGCGGCAGGCCGCCGTGCTGGATTGGGTGCGATCCACCGGATACCAGGCGGTGGTCAGCGGTACCCGGATCGACCCGGTGCATCGTGATCGTTGCCCTGACTGGGCGACGTTCCACGTGGAACAGGGTCGCGTCAGGCCCTAGGCCGGCCCCGGGGTGCCCACTGCGCCGCGGGCTTCTCCGGCCTACCTGCTCCACCCTG
>DMHI01000227.1:0-5649 GCA_003449515.1 Lysobacteraceae bacterium
CGCTCGAAATACACCGTGAACTCCGGGTACTCCCAGCGGTGGATGACGGGCCAGGCGGCGCTCTGCCCCCCGCGCGGTTCGAGCTTGCGCGCTGGCGCGCCAAAGCGCGCTTCCACCTGCGCCATGGTCTGGCCGCGGGCCGGCAGGGTGGCGCCTTCACTGGCCTGGGCGCGCTCGATCAGCAGGCGATCGGCGTGGGCCGGGGCGGTGAAGGCAAGCGCGAGGCTCGCGGCGATGAGGGCGGGGCGCAGCATGGCGGATCTCCGTGTCGTCGGCGGGGGCGTGCCGCGATTGTGGCACCGTGCCACGCAAAAACAACGGCCCGGAAAACGACAACGCCGGCACTTCGGCCGGCGTCGTCAGGGATCGGGCTCGAGCGCGGATCAGCGCTGGCGGGCCTTGAAGCGCGGGTTCGACTTGCAGATCACGAAGACCTTGCCACGGCGGCGCACGACCTTGCAGTCGCGGTGACGGGACTTCGCGGACTTCAGGGACGAGAGGACTTTCATGGCGACACCTGTGGCGGGAAGGGTTGATCGGAAAGCGCGCGAGTATGGGCCAATCCCCGCGTCCGATCAAGCACTTGCCTGAACCCTGCCCCGACGCCCCGGCACCGCGCCGGCCTCACCCGCCCGGCGACGACGTCCCGGCCGCTCGGCCCTCGGCCCTCGGCCCTCACGTGCCGTAGTAGTCGCGGTACCAGGCCACGAAGCGCGGGATGCCCACCTCGACCGGCGTCGACGGCGCGTAGCCGGTGTCGCGCATCAGCGCCGAGACATCGGCTTCGGTGTCGGGCACATCACCCGGCTGCAGCGGCAACAGGTTCTTCTGCGCCTTGGTGCCGGTGGCTTCCTCGATCAACGCGATGTAGCGCGAGAGCTGCACCGGGTTGTGGTTGCCGATGTTGTAGACGCGATACGGCGCCGTACTCGTCGCCGGCGTCGGCGCCAGCGGGTCGAAGCCGGCATCCGGGCCCGGCACGCGGTCGAGGGTGCGGATCACGCCCTCGACGATGTCGTCGATGTAGGTGAAATCGCGCGTGTGCCGGCCGTGGTTGAACACGTCGATGGGTGCACCAGCGAGGATTTTTTTCGTGAACAGGAACAGCGCCATGTCCGGCCGGCCCCAGGGGCCATACACGGTGAAAAAGCGCAGGCCGGTGGTGGGCAGGCCGAACAGGTGGCTGTAGGTGTGCGCCATCAGCTCGTTGGCCTTCTTGCTGGCGGCGTACAGGCTCACCGGGTGATCGACGCTGTCCTCGACGGCGAACGGCAGCTTGCGGTTGCTGCCGTAGACCGAGCTCGACGAGGCGTAGACGAGGTGCTCGACGCCCCGGTGGCGGCAGGCTTCCAGCACGTTGAGGAAACCGACGATGTTCGCGTCGATGTAGGCGCGCGGGTTCTCCAGCGAGTAGCGCACGCCGGCCTGCGCGGCGAGGTTGACCACGCGCTGCGGCTTGAAGTCATCGAGCGCGGCGTCGAGCGCGGCGCGGTCCTCGAGCGCGGCCTGCACGAACGAGAAGCCGGCGCGCGGCCTCAGCCGGTCGAGTCGCGCCAGCTTCAGGCCCACGTCGTAGTAGTCGTTGAGATTGTCGTAGCCCAGCACCGCGTCGCCGCGGTCGAGCAGGCGATGGGCGAGGGCCGAGCCGATGAAGCCGGCGGCGCCGGTGATCAGGATGCGCATGGGGTCGTTTCCGCGTTGCTCAAAGCCGGTCGTCGACCTCGGCGCGGGGCAGGGCACCGCGCACGTCGAACAACAGGCCGCGCGCTTCCAGCCGCTCGCGGTAGACGCGCGCACCGCCGGCCAGCAGTTCGGCGTGCGGCACGGCGAGCACGACGGCCGCGTAGGGTCCGGTGGGCAGTGCGGGATGCAGGGTGAGGCCGTACTCGGCATGCGCCTCGGCGGCGTCGACGCGCGGATCGTGCACGTCGACCGCGAGGCCGTACTCCTCCAGTCCGCGCACCACATCGACCACACGGGTGTTGCGCAGATCGGGACAGTTCTCCTTGAAGGCGAGTCCGGCCACCAGCACGCGCGCACCGGGACGCAGCAGGCCGCGCTGGCCGAGGCCCTTGGCCACGCGCATCGCCACATGAGCACCCATCGCATCGTTGATGCGACGCCCGGCAAGGATCACTTCCGGCGCATGGCCCACCGCCTGCGCCTTGTGCGTGAGGTAGTACGGGTCGACGCCGATGCAGTGGCCGCCGACAAGGCCGGGCCGGAACGGCAGGAAGTTCCACTTGGTGCCAGCCGCGGCCAGCACATCGAGGGTGTCGATGCCGAGGCGGTCGAACAGCGTGGCGAGCTCGTTCATCAGCGCGATGTTGAGATCGCGCTGGGTGTTCTCGATGACCTTCGCCGCCTCGGCCACCTTGATGCTCGGGGCGGGGTGCGTGCCGGCGGTGACCACGGCGCGGTAGAGCCGGTCGACGTGCCCGGCGGCTTCCGGCGTCGAGCCCGACGTCACCTTGATGATGTCCTTCAGGCGGCGTGTGCGATCGCCGGGGTTGATGCGCTCGGGGCTGTAGCCCACGTGGAAGTCGACGTTGAAGCGCAGGCCCGAGGCGCGCTCCAGCACCGGCACGCAGACCTCCTCGGTCGCACCCGGATAGACCGTCGACTCGAACACCACGAGACCACCGCGCCTGAGTACGCCGCCCACGGTGGCGCTGGCCGCGATCAGGGCGCCGAAGTCCGGCCGCTTGGCGTCATCGACGGGCGTGGGCACGGCGACGATGAAGCTGTGGCAGCGGGCGAGCGCCGCGGGGTCGGCGGAGAACGTCAGGCGCGTGGCGGCACGCCATTCGCCGGCGTCGACTTCGCCGGTGTGGTCGATGCGGTTGGTAAGCGCGGCGATGCGTGCGCTGTCGATGTCGAAGCCGATGGTCTCGACGACCGCACCGAACGCCACGGCCACCGGCAGGCCCACGTAGCCAAGGCCGACCACGCCGACCGGGCCGAGGTCATCGATCGTCATTCGATCTGGCCCGCCGCGTGGCGGGAATCGAGCCACTCCATCGCGTCGCGCGGTTTCAGCCCCGCCGCCTTCTCAAACGCGGTCGCCGCCGCGTCCTCGCCCTTGGCGCCGTGAAGCAGCAGGGCGACGTTGCCCTGTTCGAGGTGTGCGACAGGCGACTTCGGCGTGAGCTTGAGCGCGGCGGCGAGGTGCTTCTCGGCCTCGCTGGCCTTCGCCCCGTAGGTCATGCCAGCGATCAGGCTGCCGACCTTCGAGACGATCTCGGCGTGGTACACGGCGAGCGCCAGACGCGCTTCGGCATGATCGGGCTCGATCGCCAGCGCCCGGTCGAGACTTTCGCGCACCTTGCCGGCGAGGCCCTGCTTCAGCGCCTTGACGATGCTGATGCCCTGGCTGTAGCGGCCCAGGCCAAATGCCCGGCGGTAATGGCTGTTGGCCTCGTCAGGCAGCGCCACGATGGCGGCATCGGCCAGCGCGACCACGCTCTCGAATCGTTGCAGCCGTTCGGCCTCGTCATCGACCAGGTAGGCGGCGTGGATGCCCAGGGCCTTGGTCGCCAGCGAGGCGCCCAGCGGCCCCAGGGCCTTGCCGGCATCGAAAGCGGCCTCGAAGCGGCCTTCGTGGAAGGCGCGCCAGCCCTCCTGCAGCGTTCCGGCGACGGCGTCGGCTTCGAGCCCCTTGGGCGCGGCCTTGCCAGCCGCTTTCAGCAGCGCCGCGGCGCGCTTCGCGTCGGGGAAGGGCTCGCCATCGCCGCTGTGCAACTCCTTCCAGGCCTTCCTCAGCGCGTCGCCGCCGAAGTCGAAGGCCGTGGCCTTCGCCGGCATCGCCGCCCAGCCACTTTTTTTCCTGCTCGCCATGATCCGCCCCGTTGCCACGTGAGGCCGAAGCCTGCGGCGATATTTCGCCCGCGTCTAGTGTGAAAACTCGGGTCGCAGCTTCGAGACTGGCGAGGTCGCCAATCCCGGCGCCAATCCCGATGGTGGTCCCATGGCTCGTCCCGTCACCCGCACCCGCAGCGCCCCGCGCCTCCGTCCCGCGGCCGCCTCGCTGACGCCGCGCACCCTGTTCCTCGCCAGCCTTGGCGCCGCTCTCGTCGCCCGTCGTGAGGCCGAGCGTCTCGCCGCCGACGCGGCCGACGTGCCGCAGCGCCTGCGCGCTGGCGCCGATGCCGCCGTGGACACGGCCTGCGCGGAAGCGCGCAAGCTGGCGCGGACCGCCCGTACCCGAATCGCTCCGCTGCAGCGCGAGGCCGCACGGCTCGGCGCCCAGATCGACGCCGCCCGCATCGAGGGCGTCGCCGTGGCCGCCAAGCGCCTGAATCCGCTGCTGGCCCGCGTCGGCCTGCCGAAGATTCCGACCGCGTCGTCGCGCCGCCCGGCCCGCAAGCCCACGAAGCGCGCCGCCGGCGCATCGCCGGCCCGTCGCCCGACGGTGAAGAAGGCCGCCAAGGCCACGCGCCGCCGCGCCTGAGTCGACGCTCAGTCGTCGTAGGCCTGGCTGAGTGTGTTCAGGTGGACGCGCTCGGCGTCGCGCAGGAACGGCGAGATCAGCATCATCACCTGGACGATGCCGCGCCGGATCGATTTCGATTCGTCCTGGTCGCCGCGCGAGGCGCCGTAATTCAGCCAGAAGGTGGCGATGACGAGGATGTTGGTCGCCAGCGCATCCATTTCCGCCGCCGAGGCCCTGACGATGCCGGCGCGCGCGAGGCCGCGGATCACCGAGCTGGCGTTTTCGGTGGCGCGCTTGAGGATCCGCGCGAAGCGCATGCGCAGACGCCGGTTGCGGCTCAGGATGTCGATCAGGTCGCGGTAGAGGAAGCGGTAGTCCCAGATGCACTCGAAGACGAGGTGCAACTGCAGCCAGATGTCCTCGAGATTCGGCAACCGCCCTTCCGGCACGGCCATGGCGACACCGATGCGCTCTTCGTAGCGCCCGAAGAGCTGCTCGATGATGTCGTCCTTGTTGCGGAAGTGGTAGTACAGATTGCCGGGGCTGATTTCCAGCTCGTCGGCGATGTGGTTGGTGGTCACGTTCGGCTCGCCCTGGGCATTGAACATGCCCAAGGCGCAATCGAGGATCCGTTGCCGGGTCTGCGGGGCCATCGGTCGAGCGCGGCCGTCAGGCCGTGAGCTTCTTCACGAGATCGACGTACTTCTTCATCGCCTCGTCCTGCTTCGTGCCCTTGAGCGATTCCCAGGCTTCGTACTTGGCGTTGCCGACAAAATCGAAAAAGCCGGGCCGCGCACCGCTGACATCGCCTTCCGAGCCCTGCTTGTAGAGCGCATAGAGACGCAGCAGCGTGTCGTTGTCGGGGCGTTCGGGCAGCGCCATCACGGCGTCCTTGGCCTGTTCGAACTGGGTCTTGAGGTCGGGCATCGGTGCGATCCGTGGTGTCGGCGGCGCGGACGACTGGCGCGACCGCATGGCGCTGGAATACCACGCACGCTCCACGGTGGTCAACGCGACCGGCACCCGGTGGCGGCAGGGGCTGCGGTCGGTGCCCTCCGGGCCGTTGTCGGGCCGGCGGGCTGGGCATCGACGGCGGCGTTTGTCGTTTGCCCGCGCCTCTGGCAACGTTGATGCGCACCCCGCAGGCCTGCGGGCGAGGATTCAACGTCGTTTCCGGGAGAGGGCGATATGACGTATTTCGTGACCGGCGGCACCGG
>DMHI01000227.1:6070-14032 GCA_003449515.1 Lysobacteraceae bacterium
TCGCAGAAGAAGTTCGACGAGACCGCCGCGAAGATGGGCTGGGACCGCCGGCGCGTGCTGCCCGTCACCGGCGACCTGGCCAAGCCGAAGCTCGGCATGAGCGCCGCGCAGCTCAAGGCGCTGGCGGGCAAGGTCAAGCACGTCTTCCACCTCGCCGCCATCTACGACCTCACCGCCGACGCCGAATCGCAGCGCATCGCCAATGTCGAGGGCACGAAGCACGCGATGGAGTTCGCCGGTGCCATCAAGGCCGCCTGCTTCCACCACACCAGTTCGATCGCCGCCGCCGGTCTGTACCCGGGTGTGTTCCGCGAGGACATGTTCGACGAGGCCGAAGGCCTCAACGATCCGTATTTCCGCACCAAGCACGATTCCGAAGGTCTGGTGCGCACCTCCTGCCCGGTGCCGTTCCGCATCTACCGGCCGGGTGTCGTCATCGGCCACAGCGGCACGGGGGAGATCGACAAGATCGACGGGCCGTACTACCTGTTCACGTTGATCAAGAAGATGCGTCAGGCCCTCCCGCAGTGGATGCCCACGCTCGGCATCGAAGGCGGCAGGATCAACCTCGTGCCGGTCGATTTCGTCGTCGCGGCGATGGACCACATCGCCCACAAGCGCGGCCTCGACGGCAAGTGCTTCCACCTCGTCGACCCCGATCCGAAGCGGATCGGCGAGGCGATGAACATCTTCGCGCGCGCCGCCCATGCGCCGGAGATGAGCATGCGCATCGATGCGCGCACGTTCGCGGTGGTGCCCGGCTACATCCGCAGCGCCTTCAAGAACCTGCCGCCGGTGCAGCGATTCTCGAAAGTCATCCTGAAAGACCTGAGGATTCCGCGCGAGGCGCTGGGCTACCTCACCTATCCCACCCGCTTCGACACCCGCGAGGTCGAGCGTGCGCTGAAGGGGTCGGGCATCAGCGTGCCGAAGCTCGAGGATTACGCCTGGCGGCTTTGGGACTACTGGGAGCGCCACCTCGATCCCGATCTCTTCGTCGACCGCTCGCTGCGCGGCAAGGTCGAGAACCGGGTGGTGCTGGTCACCGGCGGCTCGTCGGGGATCGGCCTCGCCGCCGCCCACAAGATCGCCGAGGCCGGGGCCAAGGTGGTCATCGTCGCGCGTGGCGAGGAGGAACTGTTCAAGGCCCGCGACGAGATCAAGGCCAAGGGCGGCCAGTGCTTCGCCTACACCGCCGATCTCACCGACCTCGCCAGCTGCGACGAGCTGATCAGGAAAGTGCAGGCCGAGATCGGCCCGGTCGACATCCTGATCAACAATGCGGGACGCTCGATCCGCCGCTCGATCGAGCTGAGCTTCGATCGCTTCCACGACTTCGAGCGGACGATGCAGCTCAACTACTTCGGCAGCCTGCGCCTGATCATGGGCGTGCTGCCGTCGATGATCGAACGCCGCGGTGGCCACATCATCAACATCTCGTCGATCGGCGTGCTGGCGAACTCGCCGCGCTTCTCCGCCTACGTGGCGTCGAAGGCGGCGCTCGACGCCTTCAGCCGCTGCGCGCAGGGCGAGTTGTCGGGCAAGAACATCGCCTTCACCACGGTCAACATGCCGCTGGTGAAAACGCCGATGATCGCGCCGACGAAGATGTACGACTCGGTGCCGACGCTGACGCCGGAAGAGGCCGCCGATCTGATCGTCGAGGCGGTGATCACGCGCTCCAGCCGTGTGGCGACGCGGCTCGGCATTTTCGCCTCGGTGCTGAACTCGGTGGCGCCGAAGGCCTACGAGATCGTGATGAACACCGCCTACGAGCTGTTCCCGGACTCGGCGGCGGCCAAGGGCATCAAGGGCATGCGCGAGGGCGACAAGGCCACCAACGAGCAGATCGCGTTCGCCGCGCTGATGCGCGGCGTCCACTGGTAGCGAACCAGCGGCGCGGCCTCAGGGGCAGCGGCGCCAGCGCACCTCGGCGCCGTCGCTGGCCTCCATCTGCAGGCGCGCTTCGCGGAGCACCGGGAAATCGTCGGCGAGCCCGCAGACGTCGGCGTAAGCGGTGTCGATCGTCGAGCGCCGGCTGATCGACAGCACCAGCGTGCTGGCGCTCGACCAGGTGGCGCTCTCCACGGCGGGCAGCGCCGCCAGGGCCTTGGCCACCGTCACCCGGGGATCGACCGCGGGCGCGGCGTCGATGGCGGCGTCCGCGGCGTCGGTCGCCGTCGCCGCCGGGGTGGCGGGCGCTGCGGTGGTCGTGGCCGGTGCACTGCCCGGTGCACTGCCCGGTGCACTGGCCGGTGCGCTGGCCGGTACGACCGGTGGCGCGGTGTCGGCGCTCCAGAACACGATGCCGACCGCGAGAATGCTGGCGGCGATGGCGGACAGGCGGCGCGGACGTTGGATGCATTGCTCCGCCTCGGCTTCGATGCCCGCGCGCGTGCTGGCGTCGAGCCCGGCGCGAAGCAGGGCCCACACGGCCGCGCCGTCGAGGCAGGTGATGTGCATCCGGTCGGCTTGCGTCCGGGCCTCGGGCTCGACGGTGCCGAGCGTCACCACCATCACCTCGTCGATGCCGGCTTCCTGCCGTCGTTTCTCCGCATCGAGCAGCACCGGCGCGCCGATGCGATAGGCCGTGCCGTGCTTGTACACCAGCAGCACGGTGCTGCTGCCGCGGCGCAGCAACCGTTCGCCGAGTGGCGCGCCCTGCGCGCCGGCGAGATCGCTGCCGGTCGAATAGCCCTGCAGCTCCAACGCCTCGACCAGTTGCGTCAGGGTGGCACGCCAGTGCTGCGCGCTGAGCACCTCGACGCCGATCCGTTCGAGGTGGCGACGCTTCTGCACGCGCCCGAACCAGAACTGGCTGGCGAGGACAAGGGCGATCGCGACAGCGATCGCAGCGAGGATCGTCAGGACGAGAGGCATGGATTCACGCGGGTACCGGGAGCCGGCACCTTACCCTGTTGCGCCGCACAAAAAAACACGGCGCCCCGGGAGGCGCCGTGTGTTCGTGGGCAGGATCGTGGCTTACGGGACTTCCGGGGCGGTGATTGGCGCCAGTGCGGCCTTGCGCACCTTCGCCGGGGCGGCGGCCTTGCGTCGGCGCGGGGCGGCCTTGGCCTCGGCGAGCGGGGCTTTGGCGGGCTTGGCGGGCTTGGCGGCTTTCTTTGCGGGCGTGCTGGCCTTCTTCTTCGTCGCGGCCGAGGCCGGCTTGGCAGCCGCCGGCAGCGCGCCACGCTGCTTGACCGCCCGGGTCAGCGCATCGACGCGCGCGGAGAGCTCGGCGAGATCCTCGCGACCGGGCACGCCGAGGCGGGTCAGGGCGCGCTGGACGCGCTCCTCGAAGACCTTCTCGAGGCGATCCCAGGTATCGACCGCACGCTCGCGCACCGAACCGACACGCTCCTCGACGGCGTCACGCACCGCATCGACGTGACCGGTCGCCGCCTTGCGGGTGGCGGTCTCGAAACCCGCGCCTTCCTTCACCAGGGTGTCGAACAGTTTCGAGCCTTCGTGCTGGGCGCGCTGGAAGGCGCCAACACCCGCCAGCCAGATCTGCTGCGCCGATTCGGCCAGGCCACGCGAGAGCTGTTCGGCCTTGGCTTGCAGGTCGGCTGGCGAGGCTGCGGCGGACGGGGATTTGCGGGACGACTTCTTGAGCTTGGCCATGGGCCGTTCTCTGGCATTTGATAAGGAAAGTACAGTCACTCTCGCCGCGCCTGCTAGAGCATTCACACCAGCACGGGCAACGGCGCTCAGCCGGCGCGCTGCGGTCGCCGGCGCGCACGCTTGCGCTCGATGCGCGCGTCGTGCGCCAACAGGGCCTCGAGGTCATCGAGCGAGCGGTGCAGGCGCGCGCTGGTCTCGGTGCGCGCCGGGCGCGTCGACACCCCGTCGAGGATCGACCGCGGACCGCCGTCGAGCACCTCCTCGCGCAGGCGCAGGCCGTGGCGGGCGAACATCGGCGCCAGTTGGGCGCGGCGCTCCTGCAGGTCCTTCAACGTTGCGGCGAACGCGTATTCGCAGACCTTCAGGCGGTGGTCGTAGCGGAACACGCTGGTGAAGAACATCTCGCCGTCGTCCTCGTCCGGCTCCATGACCAGCTGGTCGGTATCCGGGTACTGGCGCGCGTACTTTTCGAGGCCAACCTGCACGCGCGACTGCAGCAGCGTGCGGAAGGTCTGCGACAGCACCACCGGAAGCCCGCCCTCGGCGAGGCGATCGAGGCCGGCGGGACGCTTCCCGCCGCGGCTGGCGTCGAAGGGCACGAAGGGGTTCACCCCGAGAAGCAGGTCGATGCCCTTGTCGAGGGCGACCGAGGCGTGCATGGTGCGCCGCAGCGCGCCATCGACGAAATGACGGTCGCGGATGCACACCGGCGGGTAGAGGCCCGGCAGGGCGGCACTGGCCTGCACCGCGCGCGAGATCGGCACATCGTCCCAGTCGTGCGAGCCGAAGCGCACCGCCTTGCCGCTGTCGAGGTCGACGGCGACCACGTAGAGGGGCCGTTCGAGCTCGCGGAAATCGTTGCTGCGCCCCTGCGTGGTGAACAGGCGGCGCAGGAAGCCCTCCACGTCGGTGTTGTCGAACAGGCCATTCGGAATCACCGCACCCAGGCGCGAGAACAGGTCGCCGAGCGAGGCAGCCATCGGGTCGGCGAGCGCCTCGCCGGCCCAGCGCAGCAGCAGGCGGGGCGCGCCGGCGGCCCGGCGCAGGTACTCGCCCACGGCCGGCTTGAGAAACATCGCCGGTCTGAACTCCACCTCGGCGTCGCCGGTGAGGAAGATCCGGCACATTTCGGCGGTGCCGATCCGGTTCGCCAGCCCGGCGGCGAGAAACGCGCCGGAGCTGACGCCCACGTAGACGTCGAGCCGGGTCAGGTCGAGGCCGTCGATCGCCACCTCCAGCGCCCGCAGAGCGCCCAGCTCGTACATGCCGCCGGTCGGGCCACCTCCGGCGATCGCGAGGCCGATGCGGCCGCGACTCCGGGTGCGGGGTTGGGCGGGTTGGACGACGAGCATGGGCGGGCCTGCGCTGCGGGTACCACGGGAGTCTAACGGCTCCGGCGCGGCCATCGCGCTGCGGCGACCCGTTGCGCGCCGCACTCGTCCATCATCGGTGCCCGATCCCAAGGTGGAACCGATGTCCGACGATCCGGGCCAGCGCGCCATGATGAAAGCCGCCATCGCCCGCCGGCTGCACTGGCGCGCCTCGGCGTTCGCGCCCGCCCGCGTGGGCAACGGCTCGCCCGCGCTGCCCCTGTTGCGCGCCTGGCAGGCCGCACGGCTGGAGCGCAGCTTCGCCGACGTGCTGGCCGATCCGACGATGCGCGATGCCGGGCGGTTCTTCCTGAGCGATCTCTACGCCGACCGCGACTTCAGTGCCCGCGACCGCGATGTCGACCGGATCATGCCGATCATGGTCCATCTGCTGCCGGAATCGATGCTGCGTGCGGCCCGCGACGCCATCGAGCTGCACGTGCTCAGCCACGTGCTCGATCTGTGCATGGTGGCGGTGATCGAGCGCCGGCGCTGGCGCCGTCTCGATACCGAGCGCTACGCCGAGGCCTATCGTGAAGCCGGGCTGCCGCGCCTGCGCCGGCGCCAGATCGATCTGGTGGTGGCGGTGGGGCGCAGCCTCGACGCCGCGGTACAGCGTCACGGCGTGCATCGCCTGCTGCGCGCCTCGCGGCTGCCGGCGCGGGCGACCGGGCTCGCCGAGCTGCAGCGATTCCTCGAGCGCGGGTTCGACGCCTTCGCCCGACTGGGCGGCGCCGATCGCTTCCTGCAGCGCGTGGCGCAAGGCGAGGGCGAGGTGAGCCGTCGCCTGTTCGCCGGGCACCCGCGGCCCTTCGACCCCTGAAGCCAGGCTGCGGCCGGCGGTCAGCGGCCGAACTGCTGCTCGATGGTCTGGTGGATCTCGCGCTCGATCGCTCCCTTGAGCGCGAACAGCAGGAAGCCGAGTCGCACCGACACGCGCAGGTCGTGGGCCGACACCGCGATCTCGCCATTGACGCCGCTGCGGGTGAAGCGCAGCACATTGCCGCGCCAGCCGTAGTCGACGTCGAAACGTTCGGCGATCCGCTCGGCGATGGTCTCCACGCGCGCCTTGGCGTCCTTCAGGGGCAGCACATGTGCGCGGCGGATGTCGATATCGGTCATGGGGTCCTCCGCGCCGGATTCTGGCGTATGCGCAAGGGGCCTGCCAGCGCGTGCCGCGCCGGCATCGCCGGTCTTCGCCGCGTGATCGCTGTGCTACCTTGCGGTGACGGGAGGAATGATGCGACTGACGTTTCCGAACGGCGAACACGCCGCGGTAGCCATCGAACAGGGGCAGGTGGGCGTCGGCAGTGCCACTGGCGGCGGGACGATCGTCGCCATTGCCGGCCTCGCGCCATTGCATGCGGTGTTCGCCAACGGTCGCCGCGGCGCCTGGCTCACGGTGCCGCAAGGGGCCACCGTGGTACTCAATGCCCGTCCGGTGAAGCGCATCGCCTACCTTCGCGCCGGCGACCTGGTCTGCCTCGGCGGCGTGCAGGTCCGGGTGGAGGCCGCGCGGCCGCCCGAAGCGCCGCCCGAGCCCGTCCCGCAACGCCGTCGCATCGATGATCCGCTGCAGCCGCGCGCGGCATTGCGCGGCCTGAGCGGCGCGTGGTTCGGCCGCAGCCTGCCGCTTGCCGGTGCGCGCGTACTCGGGCGCAGCGCCGCCAGCGATGTCCGGCTCGATGGTGCCGGCATCCACGAGCGTCATGCGCAGATCGATGTGGAGGCGGGACGCGTGGTGGTGCGCTCGCTCGCGCCGGGCGCGGTCCTGCGGGTCAACGGCCACCTGGTCCGCAGCGCGGCGCTTGCCGCGGGCGACCAGCTCGAGATCGGCGAGCACCGATTCGCCCTCGAAGCACAGGGCGCTGCCGGCTCCAGCGTGGGCACCTCGACACCCGCACCCGCGCAGCATCCCGCGATCGCCGCTGCGCCAGCGACGGCCGAAGCCGCGGCCGACCGGAGGCCGGTCGCCCCGGGCCGTCGTGACCTGAGCGGCGTCTACCTGCTGATCGCGGCGGCGGCGGCTCTGGCAGCCGCGATCACGGCGTTCTTCGTGTACGCCCCGAAGGGTTGAATCGCAGTCCCCAGCGCGGGCGGCGGCAGCATGATCGGTGCGCCCGCCATCGTCCATCGGTCGAGTCACCACCCTAATCGCCCCGGGTAATGTCGATGCGATCTCGACGCGTGCTAGCGTCGGGCTTTCGTCCATCGATCGGATCGGGGGTGTGGTGATGTCGCGGGGATTCAATTTCAGTGCCGGTCCGGCAGTGCTTCCGGAGCCGGTGCTGCGCCGGGCACAGGCCGAACTGCTGGAGTGGGGCGGCGAGCGCGCGTCGGTGATGGAGGTGTCGCATCGCGGCAAGGCCTTCATCGCGGTGGCCGAGAAGGCCGAGGCCGATCTGCGCACGCTGATGGGCATCCCCGACGATTACGCCGTGCTGTTCCTGCAGGGCGGCGCGACCACCCACTTTGCCCTGCTGCCGATGAACCTGGCCGCCGCCGGGCAGCGCGCCGACTATCTCGTCACCGGTGCCTGGAGCAAGAAGGCCGCCAGCGAGGGCAAGGCGCACTCCGCCGTGCAGGTGATCGCCGATACGGCCGCGTCGAACTACACCACGCTGCCGGCCGCGGGCTCGTACGCCATCGATCCTTCCGCCGCCTACGTGCACCTCGTGGCCAACGAGACGATCCACGGCGTCGAGTTTCCCGATGCCATCGACACCGGCGGCGTGCCGCTGGTCGCCGATTTCAGCTCCTCGATCCTGTCGCGTCCGATCGACGTCACGAAGTACGGCGTGATCTACGCCGGTGCGCAGAAGAACATCGGGCCGTCGGGCCTCGTGGTCATGGTGATCCGCAAGGACCTGCTGGACCGTGCCGGCCAGCCGCGCGCCAAGATCTTGAGCTACAAGGAACACGCGGCGCAGGGCTCGATGCTCAACACGCCGCCGACCTTCAGCTGGTA
>DMHI01000125.1:0-194 GCA_003449515.1 Lysobacteraceae bacterium
GGCCTCAGCGATCAGCCGAGAAGATGCGCCACGCCGCCGCGCTCTTCTTCCAGCTCGGCCAGCGTCTTGTTCATCATCTCGCGCGAGAAGTCGTCGATGGCCAGCCCCTGCACGATCTCGTACTGGCCGTTGGTGCAGGTGACCGGGAAGCCGTACATCACGTCCTTCGGGATGCCGTAGCTGCCGTCCGACGG
>DMHI01000125.1:625-1092 GCA_003449515.1 Lysobacteraceae bacterium
TTGGCGGCCGAGGCGGCCGAGGAGAGGCCACGGGCTTCGATGATCGCCGCACCGCGCTTGCCCACCTTCGGAATGAAGTCGCTGCGGTTCCAGTTCTCGTCATTGACCTTGTCCTTCAGCGACGCACCGCCGGCCACGGCGAAGCGGTAGTCCGGGTACATGGTCGGGCTGTGGTTGCCCCACACGATCAGCTTCTCGATGTCGCCGACGGGAACAGAGGCCTTGGCCGACAGCTGCGACAGCGCGCGGTTGTGGTCGAGGCGCAGCATCGCGGTGAAGTTCTTCGCCGGCAGCGAGGGTGCGGACTTCATGGCGATGTAGGCATTGGTGTTGGCCGGGTTGCCGACCACCAGCACCTTGACGTCGCGCGAGGCGACGGCGTCGAGCGCCTTGCCCTGCACGGTGAAGATCTCGGCGTTCTTGAGCAGCAGGTCCTTGCGCTCCATGCCCGGGCCGCGCGGCATGGC
>DMHI01000125.1:1496-4822 GCA_003449515.1 Lysobacteraceae bacterium
AGCAGCGGGAAGGCGCAGTCCTCGAGCTCCATGATCACGCCCTTCAGCGCGGCCTGGGCCTTGTCCATCGGCAGTTCGAGCAGCTGCAGGATGACCGGCTGGTCCTTGCCCAGCATCTCGCCCGAGGCGATGCGGAACAGCAGCGAGTAACCGATCTGGCCGGCGGCTCCGGTGACGGCGACGCGGACGGGCTTCTTCATGGGGTGGGCTCCGTGTGGGTGGGGATGCGGCTTTTGTGGAAAGTCCGGCCACGGAGGGCCGGGCTCTTGTAGAGGGACCTACACCAACGCGGAGAAGAAAGCCTGAATGCGACGCAGGCCTTCCTTCAACTGGGCGTCGGGGCAGGTGTAGCTGATGCGCAGCGCGCTGGGCTCGCCGAAGGCCGAGCCCGGCACGCAGGCCACGCCCTCGACCTCGAGCAGCAGGTTGCAGAAATCGACGTCGTTGGCGATGACCTTGCCGCCGTGCGACTTGCCGAAGGCGACGCTGACGTCCGGGAAGACGTAGAAGGCACCCTGCGGGCGCGGGCAGCGCACGCCGGGGATGGCGGCCAGCGCGGCCAGCACCACGTCGCGCTTGGCTTCGAACTCCTTGCACTTCTGCAGCGGCACGTCCTGCGGCCCCGACAGCGCGGCGACGGCGGCGGCGACCACCACTTCCGGCAGGTTGGTGATGTGGTTCGAGTTGAGCGTGGTGATCGCTTGCGCGATGCCTTCAGGTCCGGCCATCAGGCCGACGCGCCAGCCCGGCATGCCGTAGGTCTTCGACAGCGAATCGACGAAGACGGTGCGCTCGCGCAGCTCGGGGCGGAAGTTGATGATGTTGTGGTAGCCGAGGCCGTCGAACACCAGCGTGTTGTAGATGTCGTCGCTGATGATCCAGGTGTCCGGGTGCTTCGCGAACACCTCGGCGAGTGCCGCGATCTCGGCCTTCGAATACACCATGCCCGTCGGGTTCGACGGGTTGTTGAACAGGTAGACCTTCGGCTTCTGCGCGAGTGCCGCGTCGAGCTGGGCCGGGGTGATCTTGTAGTCCTGCGACGCCGGCGCGGGCAGCAGCAGCGTCTTGGCACCAACGATGTCGGCGATGTCGACGTAGGTGGTCCAGTACGGCGTGGCGAAGGCGATGCTGTCGCCCGGATCGAGCAGCGCTTCGGCCAGGTTGTACAGCAGGTGCTTGGCACCAACGCCCGTCGCGCAATGCTTGCGCGTGTAGCCGGTCAGGCCGAGGCGGCCCATGTGGGCGATGAAGGCATCCAGCAGCGCATCGGCGCCGCGGTTGCTGCCGTATTGGCCGCTGTCCTTGGCGAGCGCCTCGCGGGCGGCGGCGTAGACGTGCTCGCCGGGGAGGAAGTTCGGCACGCCGATGGAGAAGCTGATGATGTCGCGGCCCTGGGCCTTGAGGGCTTTCGCCTTCTCCGCCACGGCCATGATGGCGCTCGGCTTGGCGTGACCCATTCGGCGGCTGAGCTGCGGCATCGCGGTTCCTCGGGGCGGCGGGAAGCCCCGCATTCTAGCACCGCCGCTGGCCCGGCCCCGACCGACCCGGCCGCGAAAACAGCGAAGCCGCCCTCAAGGCGGCTTCGTGCGATGGGCCAGATCCGCCAGCGCGAGAACTCAGCGCGCCGCTTCGTCCATCGTCCTGTTCCACTCGGCCACGCGCTCGGCCTTGGCGGCCAGCACGGCATCGACATCGCCCTCCAGCGTCACCTTCTCGATCGCATCGCCGGTCTTGATGCTGTCGACGACCTCCATGCCCGAGAGCACCTTGCCGAACACCGTGTGCTTGCCGTCCAGCCACGGGCACGGCACGTGGGTGATGAAGAACTGGCTGCCGTTGGTCTTCGGGCCGGCATTGGCCATCGAGAGCACGCCGCGCTCGTGCGACAGGCCGGTGCCCACCTCGTCCTCGAAGCGGTAGCCGGGGTTGCCGGTGCCTCGGCCCTGCGGGCAGCCGCCCTGGATCATGAAATCGGCGATGACGCGGTGGAAGTTCAGGCCGTCGTAGAACTTGCGGCGGGCGAGGTTCACGAAGTTCGCGACCGTCAGCGGCGCCTTGTCGGCGTGCAGGGCGACCTGGATCGGGCCGCGGGCGGTGTGGAAGGTGGCGGTGACGGTGCTCATCGAGGGGCTCCGGGGTTCGAAAGGGGGCGCAGTGTACCCCGCGCCCCCGGGCCTGCCGGCCGGGAACCGTTAACGTCCCGTCAACGCAGGCCGGTATACTCGCCGGCTTCCTTTCCCGCCGAGCCCCGAGCGCCCCCGAGGCGCCACCGCAGCCATGTCCATCGAGAACCTGCGCAACATCGCCATCGTCGCCCACGTCGACCACGGCAAGACCACCCTCGTCGACTGCCTGCTGAAGCAGTCGGGCACGCTGAGCGAGCGCACCGTCCTCGCCGAGCGCGTGATGGACAGCAACGACCAGGAAAAGGAGCGTGGCATCACGATCCTCGCGAAGAACACCGCGATCACCTGGCAGGGCAACCGCATCAACATCGTCGACACCCCCGGCCACGCCGACTTCGGCGGCGAGGTCGAGCGCGTGCTGTCGATGGTCGACTCGGTGCTGATCCTGGTCGACGCGATGGACGGCCCGATGCCGCAGACGCGCTTCGTGACGCAGAAGGCCTTCGCGATGGGCTTCCGCCCGATCGTCGTGGTCAACAAGATCGACCGCCCCGGCGCTCGCCCGGACTGGGTGATCGACCAGGTGTTCGACCTGTTCGACAAGCTCGGCGCCACCAACGAGCAGCTCGACTTCCCGATCGTCTACGCCTCGGCCCTGCACGGCTACGCCAGCCTCGACGACGCCGCGCGCGAAGGCGACATGACCCCGCTGTACGAAGCGATCATGAAGCACGTCCCGCCGCCGCCGGTGGCCAGCGACGGCCCGTTCCAGATGCGCATCTCGCAGCTCGACTACAACAACTTCGTCGGCGTGATCGGCATCGGTCGCATCCAGCGCGGCACGCTGAAGAAGAACATGCCGGTCACCGTGATCGGCCGCGACGGCAAGAAGCGCAACGGCAAGGTGATGCAGGTGCTCGGCTTCATGGGCCTCGAGCGCATCGAGCAGGAAACGGCGGAAGCCGGCGACATCGTCGCCATCTCGGGCATCCAGGACCTGACGATTTCCGACACCGTGTGCTCGCCGGACATGCCGGAGGCGCTGCCGGCGCTCACCGTCGATGAGCCGACGATCTCGATGACCTTCCAGGTGAACAACTCGCCGTTCGCCGGCAACAAGGACCTCTCGGGCGGCAAGTTCCTGACCAGCCGCCAGATCAAGGACCGCCTCGAGCGCGAGGCCGTGCACAACGTCGCGCT
>DMHI01000131.1 GCA_003449515.1 Lysobacteraceae bacterium
ATCGAGGTCGAGCGCAGCCTGCGGGTGCTGGACGGCGCGGTGTGCGTGCTGGACGGCAACCAGGGCGTCGAGCCCCAGACCGAAACGGTCTGGCGCCAGGGCGACAAGTACAACGTGCCGCGCATCGTGTTCGCCAACAAGATGGACAAGATCGGCGCCGATTTCTATCGCTGCGTGGACGACATCAAGGTGCGCCTGGGCGCGCGTCCGGTGCCGATCCAGCTGCCGATCGGCATCGAGAGCGACTTCAAGGGCGTGGTCGACCTGGTGCGCATGATCGCGGTCGTGTGGGATTCGGAATCGCTGGGCGCCAAGTTCACCGAAGTGCCGATTCCCGATGACCTCAAGGAAAAGGCGGCGCAGTACCGCGCCGAGCTGATCGAGGCGGCCGTCGAACTCGACGACGCGGCGATGGAGGCCTATCTCGATGGCCAGGAGCCGGACGAGGCGACGCTGAAGTCGCTGATCCGCAAGGCCGTGGTGACCGCCGCCTGGTATCCGGTGCTGTGCGGCTCGGCGTTCAAGAACAAGGGCGTCCAGACCCTCCTTGACGCGGTGGTGGACTATCTGCCCAGCCCGCTGGACCGTCCGGCGATCAAGGCGATCGACTATCGCACCGAGGCCGAGACCGTCCGCACCGCCAGCGACGACGAGCCGTTCTCGATGCTGGCCTTCAAGATCATGGACGACCCCTTCGTCGGCACCATCACCTTCTGCCGCATCTATTCGGGCACGGTGAACGCCGGTGACGGCCTGCTGAATTCGACCCGCGACAAGAAAGAGCGCGTGGGGCGGATGCTGCTGATGCACGCCAACAACCGCGAGGACATCAAGGAAGCCCATGCCGGCGACATCGTCGCGCTGGCCGGCCTCAAGGAAGTGCGCACCGGGGACACGCTGTGCGATCCCCAGAACGCGGTCATCCTCGAGCGGATGGAATTCCCCGAGCCGGTCATCGAGATCGCGATCGAGCCCAAGTCCAAGGCCGACCAGGAAAAGCTGGGCGTCGCCCTGTCCAAGCTGGCGGCCGAGGATCCCTCGTTCCGCGTCTCGACCGACCAGGAGAGCGGCCAGACCATCCTCAAGGGGATGGGCGAACTGCACCTCGACATCAAGGTCGACATCCTGCGCCGCACCTACAAGGTCGACGCGAACATCGGCGCGCCGCAGGTGGCCTATCGCGAAAAGCTCGGCAAGCCGGTCAAGATCGACTACACCCACAAGAAGCAGACCGGCGGCACGGGCCAGTTCGCCCGTGTCATCATCGAGTTCGCTCCGGGCGAACCGGGCACCGGTTTCGTCTTCGAGAGCGCGATCGTCGGCGGCTCGGTGCCCAAGGAATACGTCCCGGGCGTGGTCAAGGGCCTGGAATCGTCCAAGGAAAACGGCCTGCTGGCCGGCTTCCCGGTGATCGACTTCAAGGCCACGCTGATCGACGGCGCGTATCACGACGTCGACTCCAGCGTGCTGGCATTCGAGATCGCCACCCGCGCGGCCTTCCGTGAACTGCTGGAAAAGGGCGATCCGCGCCTGCTCGAGCCGATCATGAAGGTCGAGGTCGTCACCCCCGAGGACTATCTCGGCTCGGTGATCGGCGACCTCAACTCGCGGCGCGGCATGATCCAGGGCCAGGACATGCGGGGCAACGCCACCGTGGTGAACGCCATGGTGCCGCTGGCCAACATGTTCGGCTATGTGAACACGCTGCGTTCGTTCAGCCAGGGACGCGCCAGCTTCTCGATGCTGTTCAGCCACTATGACGAGGTGCCGCGCGCGGTGAGCCAGGAAGTGCTCGCCAAGCTGCGCGCCTGATCGATCGCGGGCGCGGCGCTCCCACGGGCCGCCGCGCCTGCATCCCCCCTTACCGGACGACCCAGACTTACCCCCAGAGGAGCCCACGATGGCGAAGGAAAAGTTCGAGCGGAACAAGCCGCACTGCAACATTGGCACGATTGGTCACGTTGACCATGGCAAGACGACGCTGACGGCGGCGATCACGATGACGCTGGCCAAGCGCGGTGGTGCCAAGGCGATGTCGTATGCCGACATCGATGCGGCGCCCGAGGAGAAGGCGCGCGGGATCACGATCAACACGGCCCATGTCGAGTACGAGACGGCGGCGCGCCACTATGCGCACGTCGACTGTCCCGGCCACGCCGACTATGTGAAGAACATGATCACGGGTGCGGCGCAGATGGACGGCGCGATCCTGGTGGTTTCGGCGGCGGACGGTCCGATGCCGCAGACGCGCGAGCACATCCTTCTGGCCCGTCAGGTCGGCGTGCCGGCGCTGGTGGTGTTCATGAACAAGGTGGACATGGTCGACGATGCCGACCTGCTCGAGCTGGTCGAGATGGAGGTGCGCGAGCTCTTGTCGTCCTACCAGTTCCCCGGTGACGACATTCCGATCACCAAGGGTTCGGCGCTGGCGGCGGTCGAGGGCCGTGACGCCGAGATCGGCGAAGAGGCGATCATGGCGCTGATGAAGTCGGTGGACGAGTACATTCCCCAGCCCGAGCGTCCGATCGACCAGCCCTTCCTGATGCCGATCGAGGACGTGTTCTCGATCTCGGGCCGCGGCACGGTGGTGACCGGCCGGGTCGAGAAGGGCATTGTGAAGGTCGGCGAGGAGGTCGAGATCGTCGGCATCCGCGACACCCAGAAGACCACGGTCACGGGCGTCGAGATGTTCCGCAAGCTGCTGGACTCGGGCCAGGCGGGCGACAACATCGGCGCGCTGCTGCGCGGCATCGACCGCACGGGCGTCGAGCGCGGCCAGGTGCTGTGCAAGCCCGGCTCGATCAAGCCGCACAAGAAGTTCGAGGCCGAGGCCTACATCCTGACCAAGGAAGAGGGCGGGCGTCACACCCCGTTCTTCACCAACTACCGCCCGCAGTTCTACTTCCGCACGACGGACGTGACGGG
>DMHI01000275.1 GCA_003449515.1 Lysobacteraceae bacterium
TCGAGCACGATCAGCTCGGGCCGGTGGACGATCGCGCCGAGCAGCTGGACCAGCTGCGCCATGCCCTTGGACAGTTTGCGGATCTTCTGCCCCGCCGCATGGCCCAGCCCGGCCTCCTCCAGCATCCGGTCGGCGCGGGCGCGCCCCTCGCGCCAGGGCAGGCCGCGCAGCGCGCCCATGAACGCAATCGTCTCGCGCGCCGTCATCGCCGGATACAGCCCCCGTTCCTCGGGCAGATAGCCGATGCGGGTGCGCGCCAGCCGGGGATGGGCGGTGCCGAGCAGATGCCGGCTGCCGCCATCGGGTTCGATGATGCCCAGCAGCATCCGCAGCGTCGTCGTCTTGCCCGCGCCATTGGGGCCGAGAACGCCGTAAACCGCCCCCTGCGGCACGGCGAGATCGACGCCGTCCACCACCCGCCGCTGGCCATAATGTTTGATGAGGCCGCTGGCCTGAACGATGCCCTGATCCAAACGCCGCCTCGCCAACCCTGCGCCATCCAAACGACGCCGCGCGCAACAGGCCCGGTTGCGCCGCAGCCGTCAAGAGGGGCCGCGTGGCGGCGCGCGCGCCAATGCCGGAATATCGCGGTTCCGTAACGTAGACCGGCCCGGCTTTCCTATGATGACAACGTGGGTCAGAGCGCAAATCCGCCGATCCGGCAGACGATGCTCAGCCCGATAGCATAGCTTCCCGGTCGCAAATGCAGCCGGGCAGGACATGAAGGTGTTGAGAATGCTGGCGAACATGACGATCAGGTCGAAACTGTTCGGATGTCTGGCGGTGCTGAGCCTCGCGCTTCTGCTGCTGTCGGGGCTGTTGCTGACGCTGTCGGGCAAGGAGAAACAGGCGCTCGGCGCGATCCTCAACGACCGGCTGGTGCCGCTCAACCAGCTCAACAAAGTGTCGGGCGCCTATGCGGTGCTGATCGTCGACACCGCGCACAAGGCGCGTTCGGGCGCGCTGTCGCCTGCCGCCGCGCTCGCCAATCTCAACAGCGCCCGGGGCGATATCCGCACCAGCTGGGATGCCTATGTCCAGTCGGAGATGACCGCCGAGGAAGCGGCCAATGTCGCAGAAGCGAAAAAGCGCATGGCCGCCGCCGATGAGGCGACCGCCCGGCTGGTCGACATCATCCGCCGCCGCGACGGGGCCGCGCTCGACCGGTTCGTGACCGCCGAGCTTTATCCCGCCATCGATCCGCTGACCGAGCAAATCGCGAGGCTGATGCAGATCCAGATCGATGTCGGCCAGTCGCTCGCGCGCGATGAAAGCCGCACGGCGACGCTGTTTCAGGTGATCGGCGTGATCGTTGCGCTGCTGAGCGCCGCCGCTGCCGCCGGGGCGGGGCTGGTGATTGCGCGGGCGGTGCTCGCGCCACTCGACCGGCTGGTCACGACGGTGCAGCGACTGGCGCAGGGCGCGCAGGATGTCGAGGTGCCGGGCTGCGACAAGGGTGACGAGGTCGGCGCGCTCGCCAAGGCCGTGGTCGGCATCCGCGAACTGGGCGTCGCGCGCGCCGCCGCCGATGCCCGCATCGCCGCCGAGCAGACGCATGTCACCACCAGCCTTGCCGCCAGCCTGCGTGCCGTCAGCAACGGCGATCTGACGGCCATCGTCACCGCCGATTTTCCGGCGGAATATGAAGCGCTGAAGCGCGACTTCAACAGCGCGATCCTGAGCCTGCAGCAGCTGCTGGGCGCGGTGATGGCAAGCACGGCAACCATCCGCAGCGCCTCGACCGAAATCGCCCAGGCGTCGGAGGATCTGTCGCGCCGCACCGAAGGCAGCGCGGCCAGCATCGAGCAGACCTCGGTCGCGGTCTCGCTGATCGACAAGCGCATCCGCGCGACCTCGACCGCCGCCAACCACACGGTGGCCAATGCCGGCAGCACCAGCCGCACCGTCGAGGAAGGCCGGCGCATCGCCGACGATGCCGTGGCCGCCATGGGCCGGGTGTCGGAAAGCGCGCAGGGCATCGACAGCGTGATCGAGGGGCTGGACAAGATCGCGTTCCAGACCCGGGTTCTCGCGATGAACGCGGCGGTCGAAGCGGGCCGCGCCGGCGAGGCGGGGCGCGGCTTTGCCGTCGTCGCCGATCTCGTCTCCGCGCTCGCCATGCGCGCCGAGGAAGAGGCCAAGCGCGCGCGCGACCAGCTCAGCGCCACCCAGGCCGATATCGAGACCGCGGTGGCGGCGGTGGAGCGGGTCGACGGCGCATTGCAGAGCATCGCCAGCGGGGTCGCCCAGGTCAATTCGCTGCTCGGCACCATCGCCGAGGACAATGCCGCCCAGGCCTCGACAATCGGCGAAATCACCGGCGCGATGACCGGCATGGACCAGATGACCCAGCAAAATGCGGCGATGGTCGAGCAGACGTCCGCCGCCGCGCGCGGCCTGTCGAACGAGGCGCTGCTGCTTGCCGAACAGGCCGGGCGGTTCCGCATTTCGAACGACAATTCGCCGACACCCGGCGGGCGCGTCGACCGACACCAGGGCACGCTGGTCAGCGCCTGACGGGCGCAGACGGCGGGCCTGCCCGCAAGCCGCGCCCGCTGCCGCCGTCCGGGCCGGATAACATTTGCTTTTGATAATCGTTCGCGTTAGTGCGGCGGCACGCCACGCGAAACGGACCATGCACGCTTCCAGATCAACGCTTTCCGCCGATACGCCGCCCGCGCCCAAGGCCATGCCCCGGCCCAGGATCCGCAAGGCGTAGTGGCTGCGTCAGCTGCACAGCTGGCGATGGAT
>DMHI01000200.1:0-935 GCA_003449515.1 Lysobacteraceae bacterium
CGCGCGCTCGGCTTCGGCTTCGGTGCGGCCCGCGGTTATGCGGTGGTGCTGGCGGCGGTGCTGCTGGTGTCATTCACGCCGTGGACGCACGCCGGCCTGTGGCGCGATTCGACCCTGCTGCCTGCGTTCACCGCGCCGGCGGCCTGGATCATCGCGCAATTGCCCGAAAGCTCCGACCTGCTGGCCTTCGCCGGCCCTGCGCCGGTCGTGCCCGGCGAGCCGCTGCCCGCCGATCCGCCCAGCCCCCAGAACCCCAACCCGGAACTCGACTGAATGTGCGGAATCATCGGCATTGTCGGCCTCAGCGACGTGGCCGCACGGCTCTACGATGGCCTGACGGTGCTGCAACACCGCGGCCAGGACGCCGCCGGCATCGCCACCGTCGATGGCTCGCGCTTCCGCCTGCACAAGGGGGCGGGGCTGGTGAGCGAGGTGTTCGCTGCCGACAGCGTGCGCGAGCTCACCGGCCGCATCGGCATCGGCCACTGCCGCTACCCCACCGCCGGCTCGGCCGGCTCCGATGAAGCGCAGCCGTTCTACACCGGCGCGCCCTGGGGCATCGCGCTGGCGCACAACGGGAATCTCATCAACACCGAGGCGCTGCGCCGCGAGGTGTTCGAGCAGGACCGCCGCCACGTCAACACCGGATCCGATTCCGAAGTGCTGATGCATGTGCTGGCGCACGAGCTGGCCGAGCGCGGCGGGCTCACGCCGGCGTCCGCATTCGCCGCCGTCGCCGCCGTGCATCGCCGCTGCAAGGGCGGCTACGCCGTCGTCTCGCTGGTGCTGGGCCTCGGCCTGGTCGCCTTCCGCGATCCGAACGGCATCCGCCCGCTGGTGCTGGGGCGTCGCGAAACGCCGCAGGGCGATGAATTCGCGGTCGCCTCGGAATCGGTCGCGCTCGACCTGCTCGGCTTCAAGCTGGTGCGCGACGT
>DMHI01000200.1:1361-3003 GCA_003449515.1 Lysobacteraceae bacterium
GCCCGGCCGCTTCGCGCCCTGCATCTTCGAGTTCGTCTACTTCGCGCGGCCGGATTCGATGATCGACAACGTCTCGGTGCACAAGGCACGCATGCGCATGGGCCAGAAGCTCGGCGAGAAGATCCTGCGCCTGAAGCCCGACCACGACATCGACACCGTCATCCCGATCCCGGATTCCTCGCGTGATGCGGCGCTGGAGATCGCCAACGTGATCGGCATCAAATACCGCGAGGGCTTCGTCAAGAACCGCTATGTCGGCCGCACCTTCATCATGCCGGGGCAGGAGCTGCGCGAGAAATCCGTCCGTCGCAAGTTGAACCCGATCCCGCTGGAGTTCCGCGACCGCGTGGTGCTGCTGGTCGACGATTCCATCGTGCGCGGCACCACCAGCCAGCAGATCGTGCAGATGGCGCGCGATGCCGGGGCGAAGAAGGTCTACCTCGCCAGCGCCGCACCGCCGGTGCGGCATCCGAACATCTACGGCATCGACATGCCGGCCGCCGAAGAACTGGTCGCGCATGGCCGCAGCGAGGACGAGATCCAGCGACACCTCGGCTGCGACTGGCTGATCTACCAGGACCTGGCGGACCTCGAAGAGGCCGTTTCCGGCCCGAAGCAGCGCATCAGCGGCTTCGACACCTCGTGCTTCTCCGGCGACTACGTCACCGGCGTGGCCGAGGGCTACTTCGACGCGCTGAAGGGCGAACGCAGCGACGCGGCCAAGGCCGCGCGCGGCTGAACCGGGCGATGGGGCAGGGCAGCGCCATCGGACTGTACGCGGCAGCGGCCGACTGCCTCGCAACCGCGGACCCGCAGGCCAAGTGCGCGAAGACCCGCTCGTATGCCGCGGCGTTTTTCGCCGGCGTTTTGCCCGCCGACCCGCACGCGCCGCCGCCCGAGCCGATCCGCTTCCCCGGCCGGCCCGCGCGCCCGGCGCTCGTGCATCCGAAGTTCTTGCCGAAGCGCGGCCTTGGCAGCGTCGTGGGCCGTGCGGCCTTCCTGCACGCCATCGCGCACATCGAGCTGAACGCCATCGATCTCGCCTGGGATGCGGTGTACCGCTTCCGCGATTTCCCCGCCGGTGTCGCGCACGAGTTCGCCGCCGACTTCGTGCGCACCGCCGACGACGAGGCGCGGCACTTCCAGCTGCTCGCCGCGCGGCTCGCCGAACTGGGCCATGCCTACGGCGATTTCGATGCGCACAACGGCCTGTGGGAAATGGCGGAGAAGACCGCGCACAGCGCACTGGCGCGCATGGCCCTGGTGCCGCGCGTGCTGGAGGCGCGCGGCCTCGACGTGACGCCGGGCCTGATCGAGCGCCTGCGCGACGTCGGAGATGCCCAGAGCATCGCCGTGCTCGAAGTGATCCTGCGCGAGGAGGTGGCCCACGTGGCGGCGGGCTCGCGCTGGTTCCGCTGGCTCTGCGAGCGCGACGGCCTGAAGCCGTGGCCGACCTTCGCCGGCCTCGTCCGCGCGCACGCCAGCCGCGCGCTGCAGGGGCCGTTCAACTGGGATGCGCGGCGTCGCGCCGGCTTCGACGACGACGAGATCGCGGCGATCGCGCGTGGTGAACTGAGTGGCGCACGCTGAGCACGGTGATCCGCGCCGCGCCGACGCCTTTAGCCCAGCGCGCTCAGCGTGA
>DMHI01000261.1 GCA_003449515.1 Lysobacteraceae bacterium
GCCTCGCCTACGCGCCGCCGTCGTCGATCGGCAACTACGGCGGCGAGATCGACAACTGGATGTGGCCGCGCCACACCGGCGACTTCACCTTCTACCGCGCCTACGTGGGCCCCGACGGCAAGCCGGCCGCGTTCTCGAAGGACAACGTGCCGTTCCGCCCGAAGCACTGGCTGAAGCTGGCCGACCAGCCGCTCGAGGAAGGCGATTTCGTGATGGTGGCGGGCTACCCGGGCAGCACCAACCGCTATGCGCTGGTGGACGAGTTCCGCAACGTGTCGGAGTGGCAGTTTCCGGTGGTGGGCCAGCACTTGAAGAACATCGTCGCGATGGTCGAGGCGGCCGGCAAGGCCGACAAGGAGGTCGAGGTGAAGTACGCCGCGACCATCCGCAACTGGCAGAACGCGATGAAGAACTGGGACGGCCAGCTCGCGGGCTTCAAGCGCATCGACGCGCTGGCCACCAAGCAGGCCGAGGAGCGGGCCGTGCTCGACTGGCTGCGTGCCGGCGCCCGCGGTGCGGACGGGCTCGATGCCGACGCCGCGCTCGAGGCGCATGCGGCCCTGGTGGCGCTGGCGGCCAATGCCCGTGAGACCCGCGAGCGCGATCTGGTGCTCGGCCAGATCGGCAACACCGGCCTGTTCGGCAGCCTGCGCCAGCTCTATCGCCTTTCGGTCGAGCGCGCCAAGCCCGACCTCGAGCGCGCGCCGGGCTTCCAGCAGCGCGACCTGCCGGGCATCGAGGGCGGCCAGCGCCAGCTCGAGCGTCGCTATGCGCGCTCGATGGAGATGCAGCTGATGGCTTACTGGCTGGCCGAGTACGCCAAGCTGCCGGCCGCGCAGCGCGTGCCGGCACTCGATGCGCTGATCGGCGATGGCAGCACCGCGGCGATCAAGGCCGGCCTCGAAACGCTCTACGGCGGCACGGCGCTCGAAGGCACCGACGCGCGGCTCGCGCTGCTCAGTGCCGACCGCGCCGCCATCGAGGCCAGCAGCGATCCGCTGATGCGGCTCGCGGTGGCGCTGTTCCCGACCTACATGGCGCTGGAGACCACGACGCGCACCCGCGCTGGCGACAACCTGCTGCACCGTCCGGCCTTCCTCGCCGCGGTGCAGGCGCACCGGCGGTCGCGCGGTGGCTTCGTCTACCCGGACGCCAACCTCAGCCTGCGCATCACCTTCGGCAATGTCACCGGCTACGTGCCGCGCGACGGTGTGGCCTATACGCCATTCACCACGCTCGAAGGCCTCGCCGCGAAGGCGACGGGCAGCGAGCCCTTCGATGCGCCGCAGGTGCAGCTCGATGCCATCCGCGAACGCCGCCACGGCAAGCACGCCGACGCCGCCCTCGGTACCGTGCCGGTGAACTTCCTCTCCGACCTCGACATCACCGGCGGCAACTCCGGTTCGCCGGTACTCGACGCGCGCGGCCGTCTCGTCGGCCTCGCCTTCGATGGCAACTGGGAGTCGGTGAGCAGCAACTGGGTGTTCGACCCGAAGATGACGCGGATGATCGCCGTCGACTCGCGCTACATGATGTGGGTGATGGAGCACGCCTATCCGGCACCGCAGTTCGTGCGCGAGCTGGAGGACGCGGCCAAGGCGCGCTGAGGCGTGTCGTGGTTTAGGCTTGCGGCAATCCACGCGGAGTTGCATCGATGAGGGTGATTTTCCATGGCGCGGCCGGCGAGGTGACCGGGTCGTGCCACGAAGTCGAAGCCGCCGGCCATCGTCTGCTGCTCGACTGCGGGCTGATCCAGGGCGGCCGGGAGGACGAAGCGCGCAATCGCGACGAGTTCGGTTTCGACGCGGGCGCCATCGATGCGGTGGTGCTGAGCCACGCCCACATCGACCACTGCGGTCGTCTGCCGCTGCTGGTCAAGCGCGGCTTCCGTGGCCCGATCTGGACGCAGCGCGCCACCGCCGATCTGCTGAAGGTGATGCTGGAGGATTCGGCGAGGCTGTCGATGGCCGATGCCGAGCGCGCGCGCCGCCGACTCAACGAAGGCCGCGGCGACCGCGACGACGAAGACGAGCTTGAGCCGCTGTACACGCTCGACGACGTGGCGCGAACGCTGAAACGGGTACGCGCGATCGACTACGACACGCCGACCACGCTGTTCCCCGGCCTCGTGCTCACCCTGCGCGATGCCGGGCACATCCTCGGCTCGGCGAGCATCGAGCTGGTCGAGACGCCGCGCGACGGAAAGCCCCGCGTGCTGGTGTTCTCCGGCGACCTCGGCAAGAAAGGCACGCCGATCCTGCGCGATCCCGCACCCGTGCCGCGCGCCGATCTCGTGCTGTTGGCCTCCACCTACGGCGGTCGCACCCACCGCGAGCGCGCCGCGACCGTGGCCGAGCTGGGCCGTGTGTTCCACGAGGCCTGGGATTCCCGGGGTTGCGTGGTCATCCCCGCCTTCGCGGTCGGGCGCACGCAGGAGCTGCTGTACTGGTTCGCGCAGCACTTCGACGCCTGGGGCCTGCAGCGCTGGAAGGTGTTCCTCGACAGCCCGATGGCGGCGAAGGTGCTCGATGTCTACGAACGCCACGCCGCGATCTTCGATGAGGAGGCCAAGCGCGCCTGGGCGAAGCGGCCGCACGCGTTGCGTCTGCCCAACCTGCACCTGTCCGAGAGCACCGAGGACTCGATGGCGATCAACCGCATCGACTCGGGCGCCATCATCATTGCCGGCTCGGGCATGGCCAATGGCGGACGGGTGCGCCACCACCTGCGGCATCGACTGCCGTTCGAGCGCCACCATGTGATGTTCGTCGGCTACCAGGCGCAGGGCACGCTGGGCCGTCGGCTTGTCGACGGTGCCGCCTACGTCCGCATCCTCGGCCATGAGGTGCCGGTGCGCGCGCAGCGCCACACGGTGGGCGGGTTGTCGGCGCATGCCGATCAACCGGCGCTGCTCGACTGGTACTCGCAGATCGCGGACACGCCGCCCGCCGTGCTCGTGCACGGCGAGGACGATGCCCGTCAGGCCCTGGCCCGCGCGATGCGCGCGCGCTTCGGCACCGATGTCGAACTGGCGCAGCCGGGGCAGGCGCGAAGCGTCGGCGCCTGAACCGCCGCCGCGATCAGACCGCGCCGAGGAACCTCCAGCCCATCGTTTCGCCGGCGGCCAACGGCACGACGATGCGATCGCCATACGGCAGCGCCGCCGGGATCACGGTGGCCTCCTTGCGCAGGCGCACGCGCGAGGCGTGGCGCGGCAGCCGGTAGAAGTCCGGGCCGAAGTGGCTGGCGAAGCCTTCCAGCCGGTCGAGCGCGCCGGCGGCCTCGAAGGCGCTGGCGTAGAGCTCCAGCGCATGCAGGGCCGTGTAGCAGCCGGCGCAGCCGCAGTCGGATTCCTTGTCGCCCTTGGCGTGCGGGGCCGAGTCGGTGCCGAGGAAGAAGCGCGGATTCCCCGAGGTCGCGGCGGCCACCAGCGCCTGCCGATGCGTTTCGCGCTTCAGCACCGGCAGGCAGTAGTAGTGCGGCCGGATGCCGCCAGTGAAGATCGCGTTGCGGTTGTAGAGCAGGTGGTGCGCGGTGATCGTGGCGGCGATCTCGCCCTCGGCGTCGCGCACGTAGTCCGCGGCGTCCTTCGTGGTGATGTGCTCGAACACCACGCGCAGCGCCGGGAAATCGCGCCGCACCGGGATCAGCTTCTCCTCGATGAAGACCTTCTCGCGGTCGAACACGTCGATGTCGCGATCGGTCACCTCGCCGTGGATGGCGAGCACCATCCCCGTCTCCTGCATCGCCTCGAGCGCCTTGTACGTGTGCTTGAGATCGGTGACGCCGGAATCCGAGTTGGTGGTGGCGCCCGCGGGGTAGAGCTTCACCGCGTGGACGAAGCCGCTGGCCTTGGCGCGGCGGATTTCCTCCGCCGGCGTGTTGTCGGTGAGGTAGAGCGTCATCAGCGGCTCGAAATCCGAGCCGGGCGGGCGCGCGTTGATGATGCGCTCGCGGTAGGCCGCGGCCAGCGCCGTGGTGGTCACTGGCGGCTTCAGGTTCGGCATGACGATGGCGCGGCCGAACTGCGCGCTGGTGTGCGGCAGCACCGCACGCAATTCAGCGCCGTCGCGCAGGTGCAGGTGCCAGTCGTCGGGGCGGGTGATGTCGAGGAGGGTGCCGTCCGGCACCGAGGCCGGCTGCGTGAAGTGGTGGGCGAGCGCGTTCATGCGGCGGGGCGGGGTGCGGTGCTGATGGGGTGGCGCCAGTGTGCCAGCCCGGTCAAGCCGGTGGCTGCCCGCGCCGCTCCGGGGTTCCCAAGCCGCCCGGTACGCGATAGGCTGGCAGTGCTGCTCAGGACTCCCATGCGTATGACGCCCCGTCTCCTGACCGTGCAACGGCCTGTGCACCGGCCTTTCCACCGTCAATCCGCCACCGCTGTGTTGTGCCCGTTGCGCCGTCGCGGTGGCGCGTCTTCCGTGGGTTTTCCGTCGATTCCTTTCCGTTCTGGCCGCTTCGGCCGGTTCGCCTGTTCCCGACGTTTCCCATCACCCACGGAGTGTTGAATCATGCGCGTGCTCGCTTGTGACGGTATCCACGAAGACGGTCTGACCCTGTTCCGCGACGCCGGTTGGGAGGTCAAAACCGCCGACGCCATCAAAGACCCCGGCACGCTTTCGCGCGTGCTGGCCGACGTTGACGTCCTGATCGTCCGCTCGGCCACCAAGGTGCCGGCCGAGGCCCTCGTCCACGCCGCGCACCTGCGCGTCATCGGCCGCGCTGGTGCCGGTGTGGACACCATCGACGTCGATGCGGCGACCGACCGCGGCATCGCGGTGATGAACGCGCCCGACGGCAACACGCTGGCCGCTGCCGAGCAGGCGATCGCGCTGCTGTTCGCGCTGGCCCGCCACGTGCCCGCCGCCGACGCCGGCATGAAGGCCGGCCAGTGGCCGAAGAACGGCCTCACCGGCTTCGAGCTGGAAGGCAAGCGCCTCGGCGTGATCGGCTTGGGCCGCATCGGCGGCACGGTGGCGCGCAAGGCGCGCGGCATCGGCATGGAAGTCGCCGCGTTCGACCCCTTCCTGCCGCCGAATGCCGCTGCCAAGAGCGCGGTGCCGCTGATGGACCTCGATGCCCTGCTGGCCTGGGCCGACGTCATCACCCTGCACATCCCGCGCACCAAGGAAACCACCAACCTCCTCAGCGCCGAGAAGCTGGCGAAGATGAAGAAGGGCGCGTACGTGATCAACGCCGCGCGCGGTGGCCTGATCGACGAGGACGCGCTGCTGAAGCTGGTCAATGACGGCCACCTCGCCGGCGCCGGCCTCGACACCTTTGCCACCGAGCCGCTGCCGGAAGATTCGCCGCTGCGCGCCTGCAGGAAGATGGTGCTCGCCCCGCACCTCGGCGCCAGCACCTCGGAAGCGCAGCAGGGCGTCAGCACTATCCTCGCGCGGCAGATCATCGACTTCATCACCACCGGCGCGGTTGCGGGCTGCGTCAACCTGCCGCCGCTCTCCGCGGAAGCCGCGCGCGAGATCGGCCCGTGGATGCCGCTGATGACCGCACTCGGCAAGCTCGCCGTTCGCCTCGTGCCGGCGCCGACGCGCCTCGACATCACCTACGCCGGCCGCACCGACAAGCTCGATGCCAAGCCGCTGACGCGCCTGCTCACCGCCGCCGTACTCGGCACGGCCTCGGGCCGCGTCACGCCGGT
>DMHI01000016.1 GCA_003449515.1 Lysobacteraceae bacterium
GCCTCGGCATAGGTCATGCGCGGGAAGGGGTTGGCGAGCTCGATGCCACCGATCTCCTTCAGCACGCTGCGGATCATCCCTTCCACGAAATCCTGGATGTGGCTTTCAGTGATGAAGGCGAACTCCATGTCGAGCTGGGTGAATTCCGGCTGGCGATCGGCGCGCAGGTCCTCGTCGCGGAAGCAGCGCGCGATCTGGTAGTAGCGATCGAAGCCCGCCATCATCAGCAGCTGCTTGAACAGCTGCGGCGACTGTGGCAGCGCGAAGAACTCGCCCGGATGCACGCGGCTCGGCACCAGGTAGTCGCGCGCGCCTTCCGGCGTGGCTTTGGTGAGGATCGGCGTCTCGATGTCCTGGAAGCCCTTGGCATCAAGGTAGCGACGCAGCGCCTGCACCAGCGCCACGCGGGTGCGCATCGTGCGCTGCATCTCGGGGCGGCGCAGGTCGAGGTAGCGGTACTTGAGGCGCACGTCCTCGCCGGGCGATTCGTGCAGGTAGAAGGGCAGCGTTTCCGCCTTGTTGAGCAGCTCGATGCGCTCGGCCACCACTTCGATGCGGCCGGTCTTCAGCTTGTCGTTGACGCTGTGGCGGGCGCGCACCACGCCGGTCACTTTCAGGCAGTCCTCGTAGCCCACCTGCGCGGCCGCGGCGTAGGCGGCGTCGTTCGGCTCGGCGACCACCTGCACGATGCCCGCGTGGTCGCGCAGGTCGATGAAGCAGACGCCGCCGAGGTTGCGGGCAACGTCGGCCCAGCCGCAGAGGGTGACGGTCTGGCCGATCAGCGCTTCGCTGACGAGGCCGCAGTAGTGGCTACGCATGAAAACTCCAAGAAACTTGGGGCCGGCGCGCTGCCGCGCCGGCGAGCCGCCCATTCTAGCCGGTCGGCCCGGTGCCCCGCGGCGACGAGGCGGGGCTGGCCGGGGCTGCGGCGGGCGATGCGCTGCCCGCCGAAGCACCACCGCCCGGCGATGCGCTGCCCGCTGAAGCACCGCCGCCCGGCGATGCGCCATCGCCCTTGTCGACGAGGTTGCGCTTCTTGTCGCCGTCCTTCTTGAAGTCGGTCTCGTACCAGCCACCGCCAGCGAGGCGGAACTGCGGAGCGGTCAATTGGCGGCCGATCGTGCCTTCCGCGCCGCAGGCCGGACAGGTCGTCGGGTCGGCATCGGAGAGCCGTTGCAGACGGTCGAAGTCGTGGCCGCAGGCCGAGCAGACGAAGGCGTAGATGGGCATGGGCGGTGGTCGGTGGCGGATCGCTGCGGGCAGCGGTGGGGGCGTCGGGGCGTCGATTCAAGCCGGAACGGGCTCAGCCCGCTTCGATTTTCTCGGCAAGCTCCAGCCATTCCCGCTCGAGCTGTTCGCGCTCGGCCTGCAGGGTACGGCGACGCTGGCCCAACGCGGCCGAGGCCTGTGCCGCCTGCGCGCCGCCCTTCGCCGCAGCGGTGGCAAGCTCGGCGTCGAGCACCTCGGCCTCGGCGCTGAGCGAGGCAAGCTTGGCTTCCACGGCGGCGTGGCGCTTCCGGGTTGCCGGATCGACCGGCTTCGCCGGTCGGGTTGCAGCGCTGGGTGGGGCCGACACGCCGCCGGCAGCGCCGCTCGACGCGCTCGCGCCGCCCTTCGCCGCCTTCGCCTCCGCGGTTTTCGCCTTCGCGTTCGCGTTGTTGCCGCGCTGCTTCAGCCAGGTGGCGTAGGCGTCGAGGTCCTCGTCGTAGGGCTCGACGAGGCCGTCGGCGACGCGCACGTAGCGATCGCAGACGAGGCCGATCAGGTGCCGGTCGTGCGACACCATCACGATGGCGCCGTCGAAGTCGGCCAGCGCCTCGGCCAGCGCTTCGCGCATCTCGAGGTCGAGGTGGTTGGTGGGCTCGTCGAGCAGCAGCACGTTCGGCTTGCGCCAGGCGATCATCGCCAGCGCCAAGCGCGCGCGCTCGCCGCCGGAGAAGCCGTCGATCACCTCGAAGGCGCGGTCGCCGGGGAAGTTCCAGCGGCCGAGGAAGTCACGGAAGTCCTGCGTCGCGGTGTTCGGCGCGATCATGCGGAGATGATCGATCGGCGTCTGGCCCTCGTGCAGCGATTCCACCGTGTGCTGGGCGAAGTAGCCGATGACGAGATCCGGGTGGCCGGTGCGCTCGCCTGCCAACAGGGGCAATTCCCCAACGAGCGTCTTCACCAGCGTGGATTTACCGGCACCGTTGGGGCCGAGCAGGCCAAGGCGGTCGCCAGCTTCGATCGACAGCCCGACATTGCCGAGGATTCGGGTGATGCCGCCTTCGCCCTTTTCGTTCGCCCCGATCTCATCAGAAACGTAGCCGCAGTCGGCATCGCGCAACTGGATCAGCGTGGTGGGCTGCTTCAGCGGCACCGGGAAATCGATGCGCACCTCGCGCTCGGCGCGCACCGCCTCGGTGCCGGCCAGCTTCTCCAGGCGCTTCATGCGGCTCTGCGCCTGCTTGGCCTTGCTGGCCTTGGCCTTGAAGCGATCGATGAAGGCCTGCAGGTGGGCGCGCTCGGCCTGCTCCTTCTCGTGCGCGATCTGCTGCAAGCGCAGGTGCTCGGCGCGCTGACGCTCGAAGGCGGTGTAGCCGCCGACGTAGGTCTTGGCCTTGCCCTCGTGCAGGTGCAGCGTGTGCGTGCACAGGCCGTCGAGGAACTCGCGGTCGTGCGAGATCACCAGCAGCGTGCCGGGGTACGAACGCAGCCACTCCTCGAGCCAGAGCACGGCGTCGAGGTCGAGGTGGTTGGTGGGCTCGTCGAGCAGCAGCAGGTCGGACGGCGTCATCAGCGCGCGCGCGACGTTCAGGCGCACGCGCCAGCCGCCGGAGAACTCGCCGACCGGCGTCTCGTGCGTGTGCGACGGAAAGCCGAGGCCGTGCAGCAGCTTGGCCGCGCGCGACGGCGCGTCGTAGCCGTTGATCTCGGCGAGCAGCGTGTGCGCCTCGGCGACCTTCTCGTAGTCCTCGGCGGCCATCGCTTCGGCCTCCATGCGGATCGCCGCGTGCACCGCCGCGTCGCCGGAGAGCACGAAGTCGAGCGCCGGATCGGGCAGCGCCGGGGTTTCCTGCGCCACCGAGGCCATGCGCAGCTTGGTCGGCCGATCGATGTCGCCCTTGTCGGGCTCGATCTCGCCGCGCACCGCCGCGAACAGGCTGGACTTGCCGCAGCCGTTGCGGCCGATCACGCCCACCCGCCAGCCGGCGTGCAGGGTCAGGTCGACGTCGGAGAAAAGGAGGCGCGGCCCGCGACGCAGGGCCAGATTCTTGAACGCGAGCATGGCGCGCAGTCTACCGGAGGGTGGCGGCTCGCTCCGGGGTGGTGCCGGTGTTCGCCGCGCTCGCGGGCGGGGGCTATGCGCATCCGGCATGAGGGCATGGGCAGCGGTCGGTTGCCATCACGCGTCATCCACGCGACAAATGGATTGCTGCTTCCTTACTGTCTGCTTCCTGAACAACCCTGCCCGGAGCCCGCGCATGACCCGCCCCGCCCTGCTCGCCCTCGCCATCACTTCCGCGCTTGCCGCCGGTGGTGTGCATGCCCAGCCCACCCCGGCGCCGACCACCCCGACCACGGCCGACGACGCCCGGGTCCTCGACGCCGTCGTTGTGACCGGCACGCGCGTGGCCGGCCGCTCGGCAGCCGAAACCGTCGCCCCGGTCGATGCCATCAGCGTCGAGCAGCTCGCACGCAGCGGTTCGCCGGAGATCAACCAGGCCCTGTCGGTCGCCCTGCCCTCCTTCAACTTCCCGCGTCCGGGCCTCGCCGACGGCACCGACACCGTGCGCCCGGCGGCGCTGCGCGGCCTCGCCCCGGACCAGACCCTCGTGCTGCTCAACGGCAAGCGCCGCCACTCGGCCGCGCTGGTCAACGTCAATGCCACCGTCGGCCGCGGCTCGTCGGCGGTCGATCTCAACACCATCCCCACCGCGGCGGTGCGCACCATCGAGGTGCTGCGCGATGGCGCCTCGGCGCAATACGGCTCCGACGCGATCGCCGGCGTGATCAACGTGCTCCTGCGCGCCGACCGCGACGGCGGCGGCGTGACCGTGACCTACGGCCGCCGCGAGTCGGAATACACCGTGCCGGTGACGCCCTTCTCGATCATCAGCGCCGCGACCGGCGTCGGTGGCGTTGGCGGTGTGCAGGCCGGTGCGCCGGCAACACCGAACTGGGCGCAGCCCACCGAAGTGACGCGCGACGTCTCCGACGGTGCGGTGCAGACCATTTCCGCCTGGAGGGGCCTGTCGCTCGGCGACTTCGGCTTTCTCACCGTCTCGGCCGAGCTGCGTGACCAGGAGCGCACCGAGCGCGACGGCTACGACAACCGCCAGCTCTACGCGCTCCTGCCGGGCAACCTCTACGACCCGCGCGAGGCGACCATCGACCGCTTCAACGCCTGGTACGGCGAGCCCGAGGTGCAGCAGAAAACCCTGTTCGCCAATGCCGGCATCGATCTTGCCGGCGGTGCCGAGCTCTACGGCTGGGCCAGCTGGCAGGACCGCGACGCGCGTTCGGCAGGCTTCTTCCGCTTTCCACGCGACACCCGCAACATCACCAGCATCTATCCCGATGGCTTCCTGCCGATCATCGCGCCGGAAGTGATCGACGCCAGCGCCGCCGGCGGCATCCGCTGGTCGTGGGGCGACTGGGCGATGGACAGCTCGATCGTCTGGGGCATGAACGAGATGGCGTTCACCATCGAGAATACGCTGAACCGCTCGATCGGCCCCAGCAGCCAGACCGTGTTCAATGCCGGCGGCTTCGACTACGCGCAGACGGTGTTCAACTTCGGTGGCACGCGCAGTGTCCCGAACGAGGTATTCGCCTCCGATGTCTTCCTGGCCGCGGGCCTCGAGGCGCGCACCGAGCGCTACCGCATCCACGCCGGTGAGCCGGACTCGTGGCGCAATGGTGGCGCGCTGTTGCCCATCGGAACGGCCGGCTGCACCGCGCCCACCCCGGCGCAGGTGGCTGCTGGCGGGTGTGCAACGGCCCCCGGCGCGCAGGTGTTCCCGGGCTTCCGCCCGGCCAACGAGGTCGATGCCGACCGCAACGCCATCGGCCTCTACATCGACCTCGAGGCCAACGTGACCGAGCAGTGGCTGGCCTCCGCCGCACTGCGCGTCGAGAACTACTCCGACTTCGGCGAGAACGTCACCGGCAAGATCGCCAGCCGCTTCGAGGTCAACGATTCGTTCGCGGTCCGTGGTTCGATCCAGAACGGCTTCCGTGCGCCTTCGCCGCAGCAGCAGTTCTTCACTGCCGTCTCCACCAACTTCGTCGGCGGCGTGCCTTTTGAAATCCGCACGTTCCCGGTCGCCGATCCCACGGCGCAAGCCCTCGGCGCCCGCCCGCTCGAGGCGGAGAAGTCGGTCAACATCAGCCTCGGCACCGTCTTCACGTTCGGCAATGCGTCGCTGACGATCGACGCCTACCGCATCGACATCGAAGACCGCATCGTGCTTTCGGAAAACCTCGGCACGATCGGTACGGCGGCCCAGCAGGCAACGGTCCGCAACTTCCTCGTTGCTCGTGAGCCGGGACTCGGCGGTGGTCGTTTCTTCCTGAACGGTGTCGACACGGAAACGCAGGGCATCGACATCATCCTCACCACGCCGTTCGAGACCGAGCGCGCGGGCCTGTTCGACCTGACGCTGTCAGCGAACTTCAACCAGACGGAGATCACCAGCCCGATCCTGATCGAACCGCTTGCGGGCTCAGAGCTTTTCGGCCGGGTCAACCGCCTGGTGTTCGAGGAGGGCTCGCCGAAGGACAAGTACATCGCCAGCCTCGACTGGTCGCTGGGCCGACTCGGTGCCACCCTGCGCGCGACCCGCTATGGCGAAGTGCTGACGCCGGGCACGTCGCCGTCGCTCGACTTCGTGCTGTCGCCGAAGGTGCTGGTCGATCTCGAGGGTCGCGTCACGCTGGCCGAGCAGTTCGAGCTGGCCATCGGTGCCGAGAACCTCACCGACGAGTACCCCGATCCGTTCCCCGTGGCCCTGCCAGCCAGCGGCTCGGTGTCGCGCACGCTCAACGGCACCGGCAACACGCCGTTCTCGAACTTCTCGCCCTTCGGTCGCTCGGGTCGCTTCATCTACGCCCGCCTGAGTTACAGCTTCTGACAGCGAACCGCCGGGCCGGACGCCCGGCGGCGCGTACTCAGTCGAACAGACGGCCCTGCGTCGCCGCGCGCGAGGCGGGAGGTCGGGTTTCCCGCCCCTTCTCGCGCGTCCCACCTCGTGGTCGCACCGGCCTCATGCGGCTGCCGTGCTTCACCAGCACGGCACGGGCCTGCTCGCGCATGCCCGGGTGCTCGCGCCACCACGCGGCCAGCTTCGCCTTCGCTTCGCGCGCGGCCTGCTCGTGGTCGCGGATCGGCTCGGGGTAATCGCGGCCGAGCACCACGCCATGCTTCGCGAGCTGCGCGGGCGGCAGCTGCCACGGACAGTGGATCCACGGCGCCGGCAGGGCCGCGAGTTCGGGCACCCAACGGCGCACGAAAGTGCCATCGGGGTCCTGGTCGAG
>DMHI01000252.1 GCA_003449515.1 Lysobacteraceae bacterium
CGCTCGAACTGGTCGTTGCGGTCGATGCGGCCGCTGATGAGGCGCTGGTCGGCCTTCGAGACCGGCTGCTCGGCATCGAGCGCGCCTTCCATGAACTCATCGTTGCCGGCGCGGTACCAGACCAGGCCGGCACGCTCTTCGACCGCCTCGATGGCGATTTCCTTGCCGTCCATCCGCACGCGGTCGCCGGTGCGGAACACCGCGCGCACCAGCGGCGCGGCTTCCAGCGAGTACTGGCGCACCGTGCCCGAGGCGGTGAACACGATCTGCACGCTGCGGGCGGCGATGCGCAGCACCGTGCCGAGGCCGAGCTCGGGCTCGGCGGAGGAGAACCAGCGTTGTCCGGGAACGAGAGCCATCAGCGCCACACCGCGATCGGATTGCTGCTGCGCATCGTCGAGCCGACGCGGCAGCCGTAGGCCTCGCCGAAGGCGGGCAGTTGCGAGAGCGGCACATTGACCCGCAGCGCGTTCGGCGCGTAGGGCGAGGTCTGCACCTCGGCGCGCAGCGACTCCGCGGTCTGCGTCTTCGCCCAGAGCTCAGCCCAGCCGCTGAAGAAGGCCCGCTTCGCCGGGGTGTCGGCCTGCGGCTGCGCCTTCTGGAAGGCGGCCCAGGCGAATTCGAGCCCGGCGAGGTCGGCGCGGTTCATCGGAAGCGTGCGCGCACCGTCGACGCGCAGGTGGGGTGCGGCCTGCTTGCCGGCGTAGAGCGCAGCGAGCGCGGCACCACGGCTGCCGGCATCGAGCGCCTTCGACAGTTCATGCCCGGCGAGCGCGCCCAAGGCACCGAAGTCGCGCGGCTCGGGATTCGCACCGCCCTCGCCGAGCAGGGGTGGGGCGAGCGCCGCCGCGCTGACCGCCAGCGTGCGCCGCTCCGGCAGCCACTGCACCGCCGGCAGACGCGCCGGCAAGGGATCGATCGTCAGCGGGCGATCGGCGATCACGCGCGCCTCCCGCCAGCGCCACAGCCGGCGCAGGTTGCCGGCGTGGTCGCCAGCACGGAATTCGAGCCCCGCGCCATCGAACGCCGGCGTGTCGCTGCCGGCGATGTCGAAGCGCACGGCGCGCAGCGCATCGATCGCGGCGGGGTCATCGCCCACGCTGGCCAGCGCGGCCTCGCGCACGGCGGTCAGCACGGCGGCGGCGCGCGCGCGGCGCGCTTCGGGGGCATGGCGCGCGTTGTAGGCCGCATCGAACATCCCGGGCAGGTTGCGCCGCAGCAGGGCGTGCAGGTGCTCGCTGCGCTCCGCAGTCGCCGGCAGTCCACGCAGGCTGCGCGCGAAAAACGCCTGGTGGGCATCGCGGAAGGGCGCGCCGAGATCCGGCGCCAACCGGTGCAGCACGCGGAAGCGCAGGTACCAGCGCAGGCGCTGCACATCGCGTTCGGTCGCGATCTGCGAGAGTGCGGCGAAGTAAGCCGGACTCACCACCACCAGCCGATCACTCTCGGCGTCGAGGCGTTCGAGCAGGTCGGCGAAGCCGAGCGCGACATAGCGCCGGTCCTGCGCGCGCAGCGTATCGGCGCTGCGGGTGCCGGCCGCCTCGCCGGCCAGCGCCTGTGCGAGGCGGGTCTCGATCTGCAGCACCGCCTCCGAGGCCGGGCTCACTTCGGCCTCGGGCAGGCCGGAAGCGCGCAGCACGGCCTCCACATAGGTGCGGTACTGGCCCAGCAGGGTGCGCAGCTCGGGATCGGTGGCGGTGTAGAACGCCGGATCGTCAAGGCCCAGTGGTACTGGCACGGCGGCCAGCGCGCGACCCGGGCCGTCGACGGCGTCGAGGCGAACGAACTCCACCACGGTCGCCAGACCGGCCAACTGCAGCCCGGCCAGAACCCTCGGCAGGTCGCGCGGGCGGCGCAGCGGCGCGAGCGGCGCCAGCGCATCCTGCACGGCGCGCGCGCTGTTGGCATCGAGGGCCGGGAGGTCGGCACCCGCCGCCCAGAAGGTGCCAAGCGTGGCCTCCAGCCCGGACGCCGGTGCGGTCGCGGCGTCGCGAAGCAGCGCTTCGGCGCGGCTTGCGCCGAGCGTCTGGAGGTCGGCCAGACGACTGCGTTCCGGTTGCGTCGCCGACGCCGGGTGGGCGCGCTGCCAGGCGTGATTGATGTGCCCGTAGAAGTCGGCACAGGCGGCGGGCGGGTTCGGCGCGGTGGCGCGGGTCGGGCGATTCTGGGCGTCGGCCGGACTGGCGACAGCGGCGAGAGCGACAGCGGCGGCGAGCAGGGCAGGGTGCATGGCGGGGGCATCGGCCGTGGGGTCGGCAAGTTTACGCGGTGTAAACGGCCTGCGGGTCGGGCCCGTCACGCTGCCGACGGCGACACCCGTGGCTGTATCGACGGCAACCGGCAGCGCGACGCTCACGCCCGATGCACCGGCTCTGCCTAAACTTTCAGGAAATCCTGAAACTACGGAATCGCCATGCTGACGCCATTGGTCCAGCGCTTTGTCCTCCATTTCGGTGAGATGGGCAGCCGCTGGGGCATCAACCGCACGGTCGGGCAGATCTACGCCCTGCTGTTCGTCTCGCCGCGGCCGTTGAACGCCGACGAGATCGCCGAAGGGCTCACCTTCTCGCGCTCGAACGTCAGCATGGGGCTCAAGGAGCTGCAGAGCTGGCGGCTGGTGAAGCTCCAGCACCTGCCCGGCGACCGCCGCGAGTACTTCTCGGCCCCCGAGGACGTCTGGACCATTTTCCAGACACTGGCCGAAGAACGCCGCAAGCGCGAGGTCGATCCGACGCTGTCGATGCTGCGCGATGCCTTGCTCGAATCCCCCAGCGATCCGGCCGAACAGCATGCGCAGGACCGCATGCGCGAGATGCACGACCTCATCGAGCTGACGACGGGCTGGTTCGAGGAGGTGCGCGCGATGGACCGCGAGCGTCTGGTCGAGCTGATGAAGCTCGGCAGGAAGGTGGGGAAGCTGCTTGATACCCGCGACCGCTTCATAGGAGCCAAGAGCCATGTTTGATTCGATCCTCGGATCTGCCGATCCGGTACTGCTGGCGCGCATCCAGTTCGCGGCCAACATCAGCTTCCACATCCTGTTTCCCTCGATCACCATCGCACTGGCCTGGGTGCTGCTGTTCTTCAAGCTGCGCTACAACAGGACCGGCGACATGAAGTGGATGGAGGCCTACGGCTTCTGGGTGAAGGTGTTCGCGCTCTCGTTCGCGCTGGGCGTGGTGAGCGGCATCACCATGAGCTTCCAGTTCGGCACCAACTGGCCGGGCTTCATGGAGAGTGTCGGCAATATCGCCGGGCCGCTGCTGGCCTACGAGGTGCTGACCGCCTTCTTCCTCGAGGCGACCTTTCTCGGGATCATGCTGTTCGGGTTCAAGCGTGTGAGCGATCGCATCCACACGCTGGCCACTGTGCTGGTGGCGGTCGGCACCACGATGTCGGCGTTCTGGATCCTGGTCCTGAACTCGTGGATGCACACGCCGGTGGGCTTCGAGATCCGCGACGGTGTGGCGCATGCCACCGACTGGATGGCGATCGTCTTCAATCCGTCGATGCCCTACCGCTTCGCGCACATGTTCGTGGCCTCCTTCCTGACGGTGGCCTTCCTGCTGGCCGGTCTTTCGGCCTATCGCTGGCTGCGTGGCGATCGCGCGCCGGCGGTGCTCTCGGCCATGCGCACCGGCGTGTTCATGGGCGCGGCGCTGATCCCGGTGCAGATCGTGCTGGGCGACCTGCACGGCCTCAACACGCTGAAGTACCAGCCGGCCAAGATCGCCGCGATCGAGGCGATCTGGGAGACCGACCGCGGCGTGCCGCTGGTGCTGTTCGGGTTTCCCGACGAGGAGCAGCGCACCACGCACATGGCGGTGGAGATTCCCTACCTCGCCTCCATCATCCTCAAGCACGACCCGCAGGGCGAACTGAAAGGGCTCAACGAGTTCGAGGGCGAGCACCCGCCGGTGTCGCCGGTGTTCTGGGCCTTCCGGGTGATGGTGGGCATCGGCATGGCCATGCTGTTCGTGGGCTTCTGGGGTGCGTGGGCGCTGCGCAAGAAGCGCGAGCCGTCGGTATGGCTGTCACGCACCCTGGTGGTGATGGCGTTCTCGGGCTGGGTGGCCGTGCTCGCCGGCTGGTACACCACCGAGATCGGCCGCCAGCCGTGGCTGGTGCAGGGTGTGCTGAAGACGGCTGATGCCGCGAGCGCGGTGCCCGGGCCGATGATCGGGGCGACGCTGGTGGGCTACCTCGTGCTGTACGCCTTCCTCCTGACCGCCTACATCAGCGTGGTCTTCCACATGGCGCGCAAGGCCGGCACGCGCAAGGAAACGCCGCAGGCCGAAGGGCCGGGCGTGGTGCCGTTCTCCGGTCCGCCGCCGGGCCTGACCCCGGGAGTGCAGTGAGATGGGAGCGATGACGCCTTTCATGCTCGAGCTTTCCACGGTCATCGTCCCCGATGCGGCGCGTGCCATCGCCGCCGCCGGCACGGGTGTCCCGGATCTCACCACGCCCGCCGGTTGGCTGCCCGTCGCCTTCACCGTGGTGATGGGCCTCGCGATGCTGGCCTACGTGGTGCTCGACGGCTACGACCTCGGCGTGGGCGTGCTGCTGCGGCGCGCCGCCGATGCCGACAAGGATCGCATGGTCGCGTCGATCGGGCCGTTCTGGGACGCCAACGAAACCTGGCTCGTGCTGGGGGTGGGCATCCTGCTGGTCGCCTTCCCGTTCGCGCACGGCGCCATCCTCACCGCGCTCTACCTGCCGGTGGCGGTGATGCTGCTCGGGCTCACCCTGCGCGGCGTGGCCTTCGACTTCCGCGTCAAGGCGAAAGACCGCCACAAGGCCGCGTGGAACACCGCGTTCTACGCCGGCTCGGTGATCGCCACCGTGGCGCAGGGCTACATGCTCGGCCAACTGGTGATGGGCTTTGCGCCCGGTTGGGGCGCGGTGGCCTTCGGCGCGCTGATCGGCGTCTGTCTCGTCGCCGGTTACGCGCTGCTCGGCGCCGGCTGGCTGATCATCAAAACCGACGGTGCGCTGCAGCTGCAGGCGGTGCGCTGGGCGCGCGGCAGCCTGTGGCTCACCGCGGTGGGCATCGCTGCGGTGTCGATCGCCACACCCTTGCTTTCCGAGCGCATCTTCGACAAGTGGTTCGCGCTGCCCGAGATCGTGCTGCTCGCGCCGGTACCGATCGCCACCGCGCTGCTGTTCTTCGTGGTGGATCGCAGCCTGCGCCGGCTGCCGGCACGGTTCGCCGACGGCAACGAATACGGTGCCTGGGTGCCGTTCGGCGGGGCCATCGGCATCTTCCTGCTGGCCTTCTACGGGCTGGCTTACAGCCTGTTCCCGTACCTCGTCGTCGATCGGATGACCATCTGGCAGGCCGCGTCATCGCCGGAGGCGCTGATGATCATCTTCGTCGGCGCCTGCGTGGTGCTGCCGGTGATCGTCGGCTATACGGCCTTCGTGTACCGGGTGTTCGCCGGCAAGGCGCAGCCGCTCGACTACACCTGACGCCCGCCCTCGTTATGCTGCACACCTTCCCGCCCTGGAGATCGCGCCGATGCGCCTGTTGACCACCCTGACCCTTGCCACCGCCATCACCGTCGCGCTCGCCGGCTGCCAGGCCGACGCGCCCGCCGAGGCGGCCCCGGAACCGACCCCGCAGGCGGAAGCGGCACCGGCCGCCGCCGCGACGGATGCGCCTGCCGATGTGGCGCCGACTGCTGCCCACGACGGGCTGATGGCGAACCAGCCGTGGTCGCGCCCGCTGGCGCCGGGCGCCAGCGTGGCCGCCGGTTACATGGTGCTGATGAATCACAGCGCGCAGGCCGAGACCCTGGTGGCCGCTCGGGCCGAGGGTGTGGGCCGGGTGGAGATCCACGACATGGCCCAGGTCGATGGCGTGATGCAGATGCGCCCGGTCGAGAGCGGTGTGGCGCTGGCCGTCGACGGTACGGCCAGCTTCCAGCCGGGGGGCATGCACCTGATGTTCTTCGATGTGTCGCGCAGCTGGGTCGAAGGCGACGTGGTTCCGGTGACGCTGGGCTTCGCCAGCGGGCTGGAGGTCACGATCGACATGGCCGTGACCGCCAGCGGCGGCGGGGGCAACCACCAGGGCGGGCACCACCACGCCCACTGAGGCGGTTCGCGCCTTGCCCGGGGGCGCTTGGATTGCGAGCGCCCCCATCCCCGGTGACGGCTGCCATGAAGCTGTCATCGGAGCGACACAAAATACCGCGGTTCCCTCCAGCCGGATTCCGCGATGAAGCGCTCCACCGCCCTTGCCCTGACCTCGATCGCCATTGCCGTGAAGCTGGCGCTCGCCCCCGTCCATGCCCAGTCGCCGGCCACTGGCGCGGTGGTGCAGACGCAGCCGCGTGGCGCGGCGCAGGTGTGGGTCTACGCCTATCGGGCCGGTCAGCCGGCCGCCGGCGTCGAGGCCCGGCTGGGCGCGCGGGTGCTTGGCGTGACCTCGCCGCAGGGGGTGGTTGGCGGCTCGGTGACCACCGGCCCGCAGACCCTCGAGATCCGCGACGGCCAGCGCGTGGTGCCGATCGCGCTCGATCTTGCCGCTGGCGAGCAGGTCCAGATCGCCATCCAGTTCGTGCCGGGCCGCGCGCCGGCCTACACGCTGCAGAGCTCGGTGAAGGGCACGACCACGGTCGACCTCGCTGCGCAGGAAGCGGCTGCCGCGCAGGCCGCGCCGGTCGCTGCTGCCGAGCCCGGCGCCGCTGACGCCCCCCCGGCCACCCTCGACGCCATCGAAGTGCAGGGCGAGGCGGTTCGTGTCGACGATCAGGCCGCCTACCTCGACCTCGAGCGCATGTCGGTATCGGTCGACGACACCCTGTCGATCGAACAGATCACCCGCGCCGGCGACACCGACGCCGCCGTGGCCCTGCGCCGCGTCACCGGCCTGACCCTGGTCAACGACCGCTTCATCTATGTCCGTGGCCTCGGCGAGCGCTACTCGTCGGTGCTGCTCAACGGCGCGCAGATTCCGTCGCCCGACCCGACCCGGCGCGTCATTCCGCTCGACCTCTTCCCCACCGACGTGCTCGAGGGCGTGGTGGTGCAGAAGACCTACACGCCGGACATGCCCGGCGAATTCGGCGGTGGCACCATCCAACTGCGCACCAAGGGCATCCCGATGCAGCCCTTCTTCCGCGCCTCGGTGAGCATGGGCGGCGAGAGCGATACCACGTTCAAGGACGGCACCCGCTACGACGGCGGCAGCGACGACTGGACCGGCCGCGACCGCAGCGCCCGCGCCCCTGATCCGACACTCGACGCCGTGCGTCGCCAGGGCGGCTTTTTCGCCGGCCGGAGTTTCGCCAACCCCGGCGGCTTCACGCCGGCCGAGATCGAGCAGGTGGGCGAGCGGGTGGCGGCCAATGGCCGCTACGACACCTTCCGTTCGGAGATCGGCCCCGACCTCGGCGCCGGCGTCTCGGCCGGTCAGCGCTTCGATGTCAGCGACGACGTGCGCGTGGGCCTGCTCGGCTCGCTGCGCTACTCGCAGAGCTGGAACACGCAGCAGGAGACGCGGCGCTACTTCCAGGCCAGCAATGCCGGCCTGACCCAGCGCGATGAGACCGAGCTCGAGGGCACCACCCGTTCGATCGATGTCTCGGCCTTCGTGGTGGGCGGCCTCGAGTTGGGCAGCGACCACCGCTTCACCTGGACGTCGATGCTGCTGCGCCAGACCGACGACGAGGCGCGCGAGGAGACCGGCATCGTCGACACCCAGGAGTTGCAGCGTTATCGCCTGCGCTGGGTCGAGAACTCCCTGCGCAGCAACCAGATCGCCGGCCAGCACCGCATCCCGTTCTTCGAGGAAATGGCCGATTTCGACTGGCAGTACACCGACGCCACCGCGCGCCGTTTCGAGCCCAACCTGCGCGAGTACCGCTTCAACTTCGACGACGCCGGCCGCCGCACGCTGTCGCTGTTCGGCGAAAGCAACCAGCAGTCCTGGTCGGATCTGATCGACGACAGCCGCTCGCTCGACCTCGGCTTCAAGGCGCCGTTCGCCTTCGACGACGGTGCCATTTTCGGCAACCTCGACCTCAATGTGGGTCGCACGCTGCGCGATCGCGACAGCTACATCCGTCGTTACGGCTTTGGCTTCCGCTTCCGCGATCCGGCCGAGCTCGATCGCGTCGTCGGTCTGCCGTCGCTGGGGCAGATCTTCGTGCCGCCGTTCATCGGCCCGGACGGCTTCGTGCTGCAGGAGACGACCTCGGCCACCGACAACTACTTCGCCGACCAGCGCCTCGACTACATCGGCCTCGGTATCGATGCCAGCTTCGATGACCGTTTCCGCGTCAATATCGGCGCCCGCAGCGAATCGAACGATCAGCGCGTGACCACCTTCTCGGTGCTGCAGGCGGGCCAAGTGACCGAGTCGCGCCTCGACGAGCGTGACCTGCTGCCGAGCTTCGGCGCCACATGGATGATCGACGACTCGCAGCAGTTGCGCTTCGGCTGGAGCCGGACGCTGTCGCGCCCGGATTTCCGCGAGCTCACCCCGGCGCCGTTCCTCGATCCGGTGCTCGACCTGCTGACGTTCGGCAATCCCGATCTGGTCACGGCCGAGATCATCAACTACGACCTGCGCTGGGAGTACTACTTCTCCACCGACGAATCGCTGTCGGTGGCCCTGTTCCGCAAGCAGTTCGACCAGCCGATCGAGAAGCAGCTGCTGCCCGGTTCGGGAACCCTGCTGCTGACGTTGGCCAACGCCGAGTCGGCCACCAACCAGGGCGTTGAGATCGACTACTTCTCGCGCCTCGGTTTCGCCAACGACTGGTTCGGCGGTTTCGATCTCTCGAACTGGTTCGTCGCCGCGAACTACGCGTGGATCGACTCCGAGATCCGCCTCGATCCCTCGCGCTCGGGCATCAACACCAACCTCAGTCGCCCGCTCGAAGGCCAGTCGCCTTACGTGGCCAACCTGCAGATCGGCTACAGCGACCCGGACGGCGTGCACGAGTTCGCGATGGCGTTCAACCAGAGCGGCGAGCGCATCGTGCAGGTGGGCGTCGACACCCAGCCCGACGTCTACGAGCAACCGGCTCCGCTGCTCGATCTGAACTGGCGCTGGCAGTTCGCCAGCGACTGGTCGAGCCGCGTGCGTCTGCGCAACCTGCTCGACCCCGCGATCGAGTTCCGTCAGGGACCGTTCAATGTGCGCGAGTTCAAGCGTGGCCGCGAGATTTCGATTTCGGTGGAGTGGTCGCCGAAGCGCGACGACTGAAGCCGGGACGGGCAGGGCGGAAATCGGCAGGCAGGACGCGCTGGAGGAACTGCGGGTGCTGTCCGCGGCCCACGGCATCGGCCTTCCCAAGCTGGACGTGGGCAACCGCGCCGAACACCCGTTCCGGGTGATC
>DMHI01000241.1 GCA_003449515.1 Lysobacteraceae bacterium
CGGGCGAGGCCGAGGCGGATCGCGCCGGCCTGGCCGGTGGTGCCACCGCCCTCGACCGTGACCAGCACGTCGAACGCATCGGTCATCTTGGTGAGCTCGAGCGGCTGGCGCACGATCATGCGCGAGGTCTCGCGGCCGAAGAACTCGTCGAGCGCGCGGCCATTGACGGTGATGTTGCCGGTGCCCTTGCGCAGGAACACGCGGGCGGTCGAGGACTTGCGGCGGCCGGTGCCGTAATTCTGCTGGAGTGCCATGGTCGGTCTCTGATTACAGGTCCAGCGGCTTCGGCTGCTGGGCGGTGTGCGGGTGCTCGGCGCCGGTGTAGACCTTGAGCTTGCGGAACATCGCGCGGCCCAGCGGGGTCTTCGGCAGCATGCCCTTGACGCCGATCTCGATCACGCGCTCGGCGTGACGGTCGAGGGCCTGCTCGAGGGACTCGGACTTCAGGTTGCCGATGTAGCCGGTGAACCGGTGGTACATCTTGTCCTTCAGCTTGTTGCCGGTGACCGCGATCTTGTCGGCGTTGATGACCACGAAGTAGTCGCCGGTGTCGACGTGCGGACTCCAGGTCGGCTTGTGCTTGCCGCGCAGACGGAACGCCAGTTCCGAGCACAGGCGGCCCAAGGTCTTGCCGGCCGCATCGACGACGAACCAGTCGCGCTGGACGGTCTCGGCCTTGGCGCTGACGGTCATGCTCTTCATGACAGCTCCAGAAAGCTAGGTGAAAGGGTAGACGAAAAAGAATAGCCGGCTCGCCGGCGCTTTGCAAGACCGGGGTGGCAGGCGTTCAGGGCACCGGGCGCGGGCCCACACGCCTTCACCGCGCGCGGCTGGCGCCGGCCGCCTGGTTTGGCGAGCATAGCCCCACCACCGGCCACCCTCCCGACCATGAGCCACCCCACCCTGACCCGTCGCCGCTCGGCCGTCGACCATTGGCTCGGCGAACTGCAGGGCGCACTGGACGCGGTGTTCACCCGCCCGCTGGCGCAGCGGCCCACGCCCGGCCGGGACACGCCGGAGGGTGCGCTGACGCCCGCCGAACGCCGCCACGCCGCCGGCCTGATGCGCATCAACCACACCGGCGAGGTCTGCGCGCAGGCGCTCTATGCTGGGCAGGCCGCAGTGGCGCGTGACCCGGCGGTGCGGGCGACGCTGCTTGCCGCCGCGCAGGAGGAAACCGACCACCTCGCCTGGTGCGACGAGCGACTCACCGCGCTGCACAGCCGCCCGAGCCTGCTCAATCCGCTCTGGTACGGCGGTGCCTACGCGATCGGCGTGGCGGCGGGCCTGCGCGGCGACGGCTGGAACCTGGGCTTCGTGGTCGAGACCGAGCGCCAGGTCGAGGCGCACCTCGCCGAGCACCTCGAAACGCTGCCGCCCAACGACGCGCGTTCCCGCGCCGTGCTCGAGGTGATGAAGGTCGACGAGGCCCGCCACGCCGACCATGCACTCGAATCCGGCGCGCGCCTTCTTCCCACACCGGTGCCGCAGGCGATGGCGGCCGTCTCGGCGGTGATGAAGGCGGTGGCCTACCGCCTCTGAGGCTGCGGATTCAGGTGAGGTTGCGGCCGTGGAACAGCTCCTCGATCTCGCGCTTGAGCTGTGACTCGATGCGCAGTCGATCCTTGAAGCTCAGGTTCTTGGCCTTCTCCTCGAACAGGTAGGTGTCGAGGTCGAAGTCCTTGAGGTGCATCTTCGTGTGGAAGATGTTCTCCTGGTAAACGTTGACATCGATCATCTCGTACTTCGACTTGATCGGCCGGGCGAGGAAATCCTGGATCGAATTGATCCGGTGGTCGATGTAGTGCTTGGTGCCGCGCACATCGCGGGTGAAGCCACGCACGCGGTAGTCGGTGATGACGATGTCCGACTCGAAGCTCTCGATCAGGTAGTTCAGGGCCTTCAGCGGCGAGATCACGCCGCAGGTCGCCACGTCGATGTCGGCGCGGAAGGTGGCGATGCCGTTGTGCGGGTGCGTTTCCGGGTAGGTGTGCACGGTGATGTGCGACTTGTCGAGGTGCGCGACCACCGAGGCCTCGGGCGCGTCGTCGTGCTCGACCACAGCGTCGGCGATGATCTCCTTGCCGGCCGCCTTCTTGTCGATCACCGGCTCCTCGCTGATGAGGATCGTCACCGAGGCGCCCTGCGGGTCGTAGTCCTGGCGGGCCACGTTGAGGATATTCGCGCCGATGATCTCGGCCACGTCGGTGAGGATCTGGGTCAGGCGCTCGGCGTTGTAGGCCTCGTCGATGTACTCGATGTAGCGCTGGCGCTGGTCTTCGGTGACGGCGTAGCAGACGTCGTAGATGTTGAACGACAACGCCTTGGTCAGGTTGTTGAAGCCTTGCAGGCGGAGGCGCGGCAGCGGCTTGACCACGGCGGGTTCCTCGGGGTGGGGAGCGGAAGGGGCGCGATTATCGGCCAAGGCGTGTTTCAGGGCCACCCCGGCCCGGAGCGGCGCGGAACTGCGATTGAATGCACAATATGCCGAGGGGGCGATCCCGCAGCCCCAGCCGACGCTGCTGTCCCGAGGACGCCCGATGATCCAGATCGCTCCCGCCGCCCTGCTGACCCCCAACGTCCGCACTCCGGTGGCCAGCTCGCCGCTCGATCTGGACAAGCCCACGCTGGCGCGCTTCCTCGACCAGTGCCATCGCCGGAAGTACCCGAACCGCACCGACGTTTTCCGTCCCGGCGACGCCGCCACCACGCTGTACTACGTGGTCAGCGGTTCGGTGAGCGTGCTCAGCGAGGAATCCGACGACCGCGAACTGGTGCTGAGCTACGCCAACCCCGGCGATTTCGTCGGCGAGATGGGCCTGTTCGTGAAGGCCGACAAGCGCGTGGTGACCCTGCGCACGCGCTCGCCGGTCGAGCTGGCCGAGATCAGCTATGAGCGCCTGCACCAGTTGCTGGTGGGCCCGCTCTCGGCCGATGCACCGAAGCTGCTCTACGTGATCGGCGCCCAGCTGTCGAAGCGCCTGCTGGAAACCAGCCGCAAGGCCAGCCGGCTGGCCTTCCTCGATGTCGGCAGCCGCATCGTCAAGGCCCTGCAGGACCTCTGCCAGGAACCCGATGCGATGAGCCACCCGCAGGGGATGCAGATCCGCGTCTCGCGGCAGGAGCTGGCGCGGATCGTCGGCTGCTCGCGCGAGATGGCCGGGCGCGTGCTCAAGCAACTGCAGGAGCAGGGCATGCTGCACGCCCGCGGCAAGACCATCGTGGTCTACGGCACGCGTTGAACCGCCCCGCGCCGGCGGCGGCAGGCCCGGCGTGACACTCCCGGAGCAAGCGCGGCATGCCCCTGAGCGAAGCCTTCCTGTGGTTCGTGGCGCTGGGTGCCATCGCCCAGCTCATCGACGGTGCCCTCGGCATGGCCTACGGCCTGCTGTGCTCCACGGTGCTGCTGACGCTGGGCTACCCGCCAGCCACCGTCAGCGCCGTGGTCCACACCGCCGAAGTCGTGACCACCGGCGTCTCGGGCGGCGCCCACGCGGTGTTCGGCAACGTCGATCGCGGACTGTTCTTCCGCTTGGCGGTTCCCGGTGCGCTCGGCGGCGTGGCCGGTGCGCTGTTTCTCGTCAATGTGGCGGCGGAATGGATCAAGCCGCTGATCGTCGTCTATCTCATGGCGCTCGGCGTGCTGATCCTGCTGCGCGCGGTCGGGCGCTGGCGTTACCGCGCTCCGCCTTCGCAGGTGCCGCCGCTGGGCCTTGTGGCCGGCACGCTCGATGCCATCGGCGGTGGCGGCTGGGGCTCGGTGACCACATCGAGCCTGCTCGCCGGCGGTCGTCCGGCGCGGCAGACCATCGGCACCGTGGCCGCTGCCGAGTTCGTGGTCACGGTGGCGATCGCCGTGACCTTCGCCAGCACGATCGGCTTCAAGCACCTCGAGATCGTGCTCGGTCTGCTGATCGGCGGCGCGCTGGCCGCCCCCTTCGCCGCGCTGGTGGTGCGACGCTTCCCCGAGCGCGTGCTGCTGTGGCTGGTCGGCGGTCTTGTGCTGGTGCTCGCGAGCGTCCAGGCCGTGCGCCTGCTGAGCTGACGCGACGGCCCGCGGCTGGCCTTCAGTCGAACAGCGCGCGCAGCGCCGTACCCGGCTCGTCGGCACGCATGAAGGCCTCACCGACGAGGAAGGCCTGCACGCCGGCGGTGCGCATCGTCTCCACGTCGGTTCGCGCGAGGATGCCGCTCTCGGTGACGAGGCGGCGGTCGGCGGGCACGCTGGCCTTCATGCCCAGCGTCGCCGCGAGCGACACCTCGAAGGTGCGCAGGTTGCGGTTGTTGATGCCGATCAGCGGTGATGCCGTCTGCAGTGCGCGTTCCAGCTCGTCGGCATCGTGCACCTCCACCAGCACGTCCAGTCCGAGGCCCATGGCGAGATTGCTGAAATCCGCGAGTTGCGCATCGTCGAGTGCAGCGACGATCAGCAGCACGGCATCGGCACCGAGCGCGCGGGCCTCAACGATCTGGTACTCGTCGATGGTGAAGTCCTTGCGCAGCACCGGCAGCGCGCAGGCGCTGCGGGCCTGCACGAGGTGATCGTCGTGGCCCTGGAAGAAATCGGCATCGGTGAGCACCGACAGGCAGGCGGCACCACCCCGCTCGTAGCTGGCGGCGATCGCGGCCGGGCGGAAGTCGGCGCGCAGCACGCCCTTCGAGGGGCTGGCCTTCTTCACCTCGGCGATGACGGCGGCATGGCCGGCGGCGATCTTCGCCTCGATCGCGGCAGCGAAGCCGCGCGCCGGCGCGGCGTCGTTGGCGCGGGCGATGACCTCGGCCAGCGGCGCACGGGCGCGGCGCGCGGCAACCTCCTCCGCCTTGCGGACGAGGATGCGCTTCAGCACGTCGCTCATGCGCCGGCTCCGTCGGCGTCCGGCACCGCGGTGCGGGCCGCGCGCTTGGCCTGCGTCAGCGCGACGAAGGCATCGAGCTTCGCGCGTGGCGTGCCCATCGCCATCGCGGCGCGGGCGCGGGCGAGGCCGTCCTGGATGCTCACCGCGATGCCGGCCACGTAGAGCGCGGCGCCAGCGTTCAGCGCGATCACGTCGGCCGCCGGACCGCCGCGGCCGTCGATGGCCTCGAGCAGCATCGCCCTCGAGGCCTGCGGGTCATCGACGCGCAGCGCCGACAGCGGCGCGCGCATCAGGCCGAAATCCTCCGGCGCGATCTCGTACTCGCTGATCTCGCCGTGGCGCAACTCGCCGACCAAGGTGCGCTCGCCGAGCGAGATCTCGTCGACGCCGTCGCGGCCCCAGACGACGAGCGCGCGGCGCGCGCCCAGCTCGCGCATCACGCGGGCCTGGATGCCGACGAGGTCGGGATGGAAGACGCCCATCAGGATGTTCGGCGCGCCGGCGGGGTTGGTCAGCGGCCCGAGGATGTTGAACAGCGTGCGCACGCCCATCTCGCGGCGCACCGGTGCCACGTTCTTCATCGCCGGATGGTGGATCGGTGCGTACATGAAGCCCATGCCGGATTCGGCGATGCAGGCGGCGACGTCATCGGGCGGCAGCTCGATGGCGCAACCGAGCGCCTCGAGCACATCGGCGCTGCCCGACTTCGAACTGACGCTGCGGTTGCCGTGCTTGGCCACCGTGGCACCCGCTGCCGCCGCCACGAACATGCTCGCGGTGGAGATGTTGAAGGTGTGTGCGCCGTCGCCGCCGGTGCCGACGATGTCGACGAAGCGGGCTGCATCGGCCACCGCGACCTTGGCCGAGAACT
>DMHI01000029.1 GCA_003449515.1 Lysobacteraceae bacterium
TGCGCGGCTCCGCGCGCAGGGCGGCCAGCAGTTCCTGCCCGCCGCCGCCGGGCATCATCACGTCGGAGAGCACCAGGGTCGGCGGCTCGCGCAAGGCGAGCGCGAAGGCGTCGACACCGTTCGCGGCCTCGACCACGCGGTAGCCGGCCGAGCGCAGCGTCGCCTTCAGCACGACGCGGATACTGGCATCGTCCTCGGCGACGAGGATGGTGGCGATGTCGCTTTCCGTCGGCTCCATGCGTCCCCCGGCGCAGGGGCGAACCCCCCGGCGGACGAGTGTAACGGAGCGCCTCAGAACACGTATTGGGCGCGCAGAGCGAGCTGCGACGGATCGTCGCCCGTGGCGCGGTCGTGGCCCATCGTCCAGTTCAGCATGAAGCGGACGGCGTCGGTGGCGTACCAGTTCACGCCGAGCACCCAGCGCAGCACCTCGATCCCCGGCGCATCGATGAGACGCGCATGATCGACGCGGGCAACGGCCTCCCAGAGTCCGGTGCCGACATCGACCGGGGCGTCGAACGCGCCATCGCCCGTGTCGTATTCGCGCACGCCGCCGAAGAGATAGCCGGCCTGCAGGTAGCGCGTTTCGATCCGGCCATCGCCGCCGGCACCGGCGATCGTGGCGCGCGTCCACTCGCCCTGCCAGTGGAATCCGCCCAGAGCACCGGCGAACTCGATGGCCGCCGCGCGCTGCTCGAAGTCGACGCCGTCGAGGCTCTCGAACAGCAGCGCCTCGGCGCCGCGGCGACCGCCGTAGGCCACCTCGACGGCGGTGCCCGGCGTGTCGCGGCCACCGTTCTCGAGGCTGTACCAGGCACCGAGATGCACGAGGCGATCGCCCTGCCGCAGCGGTGTCCAGGTGCCGCGCACCGCCGCACCCCAGCCCTCGTTGCGGCGGGTGTTGTCCTCGCGCAGCGAGAACGCCGAGACACCGAACGTCCCCTGCGCGTACCCGGTGAGCAGGCCCACGCCCTGCTGCCACTGGCGGCTGTCGAACAATGCCGCCGCCGAGCCGAAGCCGCGCTCGAGGGTGGACATGTCGTTCGAGCTGGTCAGCTCGTCCATCGAGCGGAAGGGCTTGAACTGGCCGATATAGAGCGTGGAGTCACCGAAGTCGCGCTCGATGTAGGCATTGCGCAGGTCGGCGATGCCACCCGATGTCTCGAGCTGCAGCACGTAGCCCCAATCGGCCGCCTCGCCCTCGATCTGGAAGCGCGCGCGGCGGAAGTCGGTGCCGCTGCTGGTCGATACCCGGTCGTCGCGGTTGGCGTAGGCGTCGAAGTGGAGGCGTCCGCCGATTTCGAAGGCCTGCGCGCGATCGGCGGATTCGACCGCCAGTCCCGGCCCCGCCTCCACCCCGGGCGCTGCCGGAGCGGCCGGTGTTCCGGGTGCCGTCGGCACCGCAGCGCGCGCCTCCAGTGCGGCGAGTCGCGCCTGCAGCCGCGCCAGCTCGGTCCGCAGCGCCTCGACCTCCGCCGCCGACACGGCGACAGCCGCGGTCGCGTCCTCCGCGGCCGCGGCCGGGGCCGCGACGGCACAAACGAACAGCAGGGCGGCCACCAGGGGCGGTCGACGGAATGGCAGGACGGTCACGGACATGCGGGCTCTGTGCGGTAGGAACGGGCAAGGGTGGGTAGGCCCGCGATGCGGGCCGGACACTCAAGCCGGCGGCGGATCGAGTCGATAGCCCATCCCGCGGACCGTGGTGATCCACGAGGGCTGGCCGGGCGAGTCGAGCTTGGCGCGGAGGCGCCGGACGTAGACGTCGACGACGTTGGTGAGTGGATCGGTGTCGACGCCCCAGACGTTCGAGAGTATGCGTTCGCGGCTGAACATTCGCCCCGGCGCACTCATCAGCAGCTCGATCAGGGCGAGCTCCTTGGCGGTCAGGGCCAGCGGCCCGCCGGCGCGCCGCACTTCCATCCGCGTGCGATCGAAGACGAGGGTGCCGACCACCAGTTCGGCATCGCGCTGCACCAGCAGCGGCGGACGGCGCAACAAGGCTTCGATCCGGGCGAGGAGCTCGTCGAACGCGAACGGCTTGGTCAGGTAGTCGTCGGCGCCGCAACGCAGCCCCGCCACCCGCTCCTGCACGCCGCCCATCGCGGTGAGCATCAACACCGGCACGGCGACGCACTCAGCGCGGATCTGCTGGCACAAGGCCATGCCCGAGCTGCCCGGCAGCATCACGTCGACCAAGGCGAGGCCGAAGCCCCCCTGGCGCAGCAGCGGCAGGGCCTCCTCGGCGCTCCCCACGGCGGTGGGCGCATAACCCTCCGCGCGCAGACCGCGTTGCAGGAAGTCGGCCACGCGCGGATCGTCCTCGACGATCAGCAGCTTCATGCCCGCCACCTCACGCCGTCGCCCCGGTTGGCGTGGCGACGCCGGCTGGCGGCAACCCGAAGCTCACGCGCAGCCCGCCACCGGCGCGCGGCGTGAGCTCGACGCTGCCGCCCTGCGCCTCGACAATACGGCGGACGATGGCCAGCCCCACCCCCATGCCCTGCGGATCGAGACGGCGCCCGGCCTCGCCGCGATAGTGCGGCTCGAATGCCCGCTCGAGCTCCTCATCGGCCATACCGGGCCCCTCGTCATCGACGTGGACGAGCACCGCATCGTCGTCGGACTCGATCGCCACCCGCACGCTGCTGCCGACCGGCGAGTAGCGCAGGGCGTTGTCGAGCACCACCACCAGCGCCTGCTGCAGGCGCTCGCGGTCGGCCTCGATCTCCAGCACCGGTGCGCCCTCGCCCAAGCCGAGCGCCACCCCGCGATGGGAGGCCACCGCCTGCATCTGCGCGACCGCCGGACGCACCACATCGATCATCGACCAGCGCCGCGGCGTGAAGGCGTACTCCAACGATCCGCCGCGCGCAGCGTCGAGCAGATCCTGCGTTCGACCGCCCAACTCGCTCGCGGCTTCGGAGATCCGCCGCAACGCGTCGCGCTGCAGGGTGGGATCGCCGCGGCCGCGCAGCGCGAGATCGGCCTCGCCCCGGATCACCGTCACCGGCGTGCGCAATTCATGACTGAGCTCGGCGAAGAACTGCCGGCGGCGCGCCTCGACGCCGAGCAGCGATTCGTAGGCCTGGGTGAGGGCACGCGTGCGCTCGCCCACCAGTTCGTCGAGCTGGCGTTGCAGGGCGGCACTGCGGGCCTGCGCTTCGCCGATGCGCGACGCCAGCGAATCCATAAGCCGCCCGATCTTCGCGAACTCGTCGCCGCCGTCGAGTCCGCTGCGCGCTCCGTAGTCGCCGGATGCCAGCGCCCCGGTCAGTGCGGCAAGGCGGGCGAACGGACGATCGAGGCGGCGCACGAAGTAGATCACCGCCAGCACCGCGAGCAGCAGCACGCCGAGCGACAGCCCGAGATTGGCCCAGCGCGAGCGCTCCAACGCCTCGGCCAGCAGGGCCGACTCACGCAGGCTGGCGGCCTCGTGGCGGTGCACGGCCTTCCCCAGCAGATCGCGCATGTCGCGTCCCGAAAGCTCATCGAACGCGAGGATGACCGAACGCCACTGCTCGTCCGGCGGCGTCCACGCGGCGGGGCGCTCGGCCTCGCGCAATGCCCGTTCGAGCGTGGCCACGTTCAGCGCCACCAGTTCGACATCCTCGCGCTCGCCCGAGATACCCGGGGCGGGCTCCAGCGGCGCCAGCGCGCGCAGCTCCTCGATGCTCGCCCACATCGCCGCCGTGAGGCGGTCGCGGATGGCCGGGTCGGCCTCGCCCACCAGCATCCGCTCGGCGAACCATGCCTTCAGACGCTGCTTGTTGCCGGCGATCTCCAGGTACTCGGCGAGCATCCGGGTGGCGATCACGCTGCGCTCGGCGTGGTCGGCGGCCGAGGCCGCCGCCCACCAGGCGGACACCGACTGCGCCAGCGCCAGCAGGGCGACCAGCGCGAAGACGACGGCGAGCCGCGTGCGGATCACGCCCGTCGCTCCACCGACCCACCGTCGCCGTCGAGCATCAGCCGGCCTTGTAGGGCAGCGAGCTGTGGTGCAGGACGATGCGCAGCGCGCCGTCGTCGCCCTTCTTGAACTGCCAGGTCTTGTCGACGGTGGTCGTCGAGCCGTTGGCGTTGCTGATGGTCACGTTGCCCATCGTGGTGGCGGTATCGCCATGGATGTGGATGGCCACATTCTCGGCGCGACAGGCCGTCCAGCCCTTCAATGCGAAGCCGTTGTCGTTCGGGAACGCGCTGTTGCCGCCAACGAAATAGGCCAGCGCACCCTCGCGGGTGGTTCGGAAGGTCTGCGGGGCCTCGGTCAGGGTCGGCTTGAACAGCACGGGACCAAGGTTGTAGCCGTAGGCGGCATCGAGCACCTGGCCGGCCAGTGTGGCGGCGGCCTCGCGGCCGTCCTCGCGGAAGGCGGTGCTGATGCTCACCAGAGCATTGCACCAGGCAGTCTGGGCGGCGATCACTTCCGCCTCGGTGACGTTGCTGTTGACCACCGGCACCGGCTTGGCGAAGGCGGGAGCGGCGAACAGGCTGGCAGTGGCGAGGGCGATCAGGGTGTTGCGCATGGTCGGTATCCTTGAGGGCATCGGTGGGCCGGGGTCGATCCCGGCGCCGCCATTCCATCCGCAGCGCGGTGATGCGGCCGTCCCACCGCCATGACACGAAGCGCAGCGGCGGATGAAAATCCGATGAATCACGAAATCCGGCGTGTCTGTCATGGAATTGTTACATGTCTGACACATGCTTTCCGGCCCGCCGGACTCCGCCCCGGGGCCTGATCCGGGCCCGCCAGCGGCACCGCCCGCACCTTCCACTACCCGATCCGACGACGGAGCCCACGATGAACCCGACCCTGCTTCGCACCACGTTCGCCCTTGGCGCGGCCGGCCTGCTGGCCGCCTGCGGCGGGCCGACCAGCGCGCCCGCCACCGATGCCGCCGCGACCGCCGCGGCCCCGGCCGCCGCTCCGGCCGAGGCTCTCGACGTGACCGGTGCCGGCGCGTCCTTCGTGTTCCCGCTGTTGTCGAAGTGGTCGGGTGAATACGCCACCGCCACCGGCAACCGCATCAACTACCAGTCGATCGGCTCGGGCGGCGGCATCGCCCAGGCCAAGGCCGGCACGGTCGACTTCGGCTCCACCGACGCCCCGCTCAAGCCCGAGGAGCTCGCTGAAGCCAACCTCGGCCAGTTCCCGTCGGTGATCGGCGGCGTGGTGCCGGTGGTCAACATCGACGGCGTCGCCGCCAACCAGCTGCGCCTCACCGGCCCGCTGCTGGCCGACATCTACCTCGGCAAGGTCACGCGCTGGAACGACCCGGCGATCGTCGAAGTCAATCCGGGGGTGACGCTGCCGGAGGCCGACATCAAGGTCGTCTACCGTTCGGACGGTTCGGGCACCACCTTCAACTTCGTCAATTTCCTCGGCCAGGTCAGCCCGGCGTGGAAGGAGACGGTGGGCGAGGCCGCAACCGCGGTGCGCTGGCCGACCGGCGTGGGTGGCCGTGGCAACGAGGGTGTCGCCGCGTTCACCAAGCAGCTCACCGGCTCGATCGGCTACGTGGAACTGAGCTACGCGCTGCAGAACAACCTCACCACCGTGAGCCTGCAGAACGCCTCGGGCACCTGGGTCACGCCCAGCATCGCCAGCTTCCAGGCCGCGGCCGCCAGCGCCGACTGGGCCACGGCGCAGGACTTCCACCTGCTGATCACCAACGCGCCGGGCACCGACGCCTGGCCGATCGCGGCGACCAACTTCATCCTCGTCAGCAAGGCCCCGGGCAACCCGGCCCGCGCCCGCACCGCGCTCGAGTTCTTCAAGTGGGGCTACGCCAACGGCGACGCCCGCGCCGAAGAGCTGGGCTACGTGCCGCTGCCGGATCCGCTGGTCGCGCAGGTCGAGGCCTACTGGGCCGAGAACTTCCGCTTCTGAAGCCGCGTACAATCCGTCCCCCGCGCGCCCGGTGCTGATGCCCCGGGCGCGCGTTCACTGTTACCGGCAAAACTTCAATGGCGGCAGCCACCACCCAACTCGACCACCTCGCGCGCGGCGACGCACGCGCCGACCGACTGTTCCGCCTGAGCGTAGGCGCCGCCGGCCTGTTCGTGCTGATCGGCCTCGTCGGGGCCGCGCTGACCATGGCCTGGGGCGGGCGTGAGGCCTTCGCCGCCTTCGGCACCGATTTCCTCACCTCCGACAACTGGGACCCGGGCAATCTGGTCTTCGGTGGTCTGGCGCCGATCGTCGGCACGCTGATCACGGCCGGCATCGCCCTGCTTATCGCGGTGCCGGTGAGCTTCGGCATCGCGCTCTTCCTCACCGAGGTCGCGCCGGCCTGGCTGCGCAGCCCGGTCGCCACCGCCATCGAGCTGCTCGCCGGCATCCCGTCGATCATCTACGGCATGTGGGGCCTGTTCGTGCTGGTGCCGCTGCTGGCCGAGCACGTCTACCCCTTCCTCAGCGGAACCGTGTCGCAGTGGCCGCTGGTGGGCTGGATGTTCCAGGGCCCGCCGATCGGCATCGGCATGCTCACCGCCGGCCTCGTGCTGTCGATCATGATCATCCCGTTCATCGCCTCGGTGATGCGCGAGGTGTTCCTCACCGTGCCGACGCGGTTGAAGGAGTCGGCCTACGCGCTGGGCTCGACCACCTTCGAAGTGGTCTGGCACATCGTCCTGCCCTACACCAAGTCGGCGGTGATCGGCGGCATCTTCCTCGGCCTCGGGCGCGCGCTCGGCGAGACCATGGCCGTGACCTTCGTGCTTGGCAACGCCAACCGTCTCGCCACCCTGCTCGAGCCGTCGAGCTCGATCGCCGCGACCATCGCCAACGAGTTCGGCGAGGCCTTCGCCGACCTGCACCGCAGCTCGCTGCTGGCCCTCGGTTTCGTGCTGTTCATGGTCACATTCGTGGTGCTGTCGATCGCCAAGCTGATGCTGATGAGCCTGCAGCGCCGGGAGGGCCATTGATGGACGCCGCCATCGCTGAACGCCTGTACGTCCGCCGCCGCCTGCTCAACGGCACCGCGCTGGTGCTCTCCGCGGCCGCGGCCCTGATCGGCCTGTTCTTCCTCGGCTGGATCCTGTTCACCACGCTGTCGCGCGGCATCGACGGCCTGAGCGTGGCGATGTTCACCGAAATGACGCCGCCGCCCGGCGCCGAAATCGGCGTTGGCGGCCTGCTCAACGCCATCGTCGGCAGCATCGTCATGTGCGTGCTGGCGGTGCTGATGGCCGCTCCGATCGGCATCGCCGCCGGCACCTACCTCGCCGAGTACGCGAACTACCGGCGCATCGGCACGGTCATCCGCTTCGTCAACGACATCCTGCTCTCGGCGCCGTCGATCGTGCTGGGCCTGTTCGTCTACGTGGTGCTGATCGGCGCGCCGATGCAGGTCTCGCAGATGCTGCGCACCACCGAGGCCGGGCAGACCGGCTGGCTGGTGGGCGTGGCCGACTGGCTGCAGGGCATCTCCGGCTTCTCGGCCGTGGCCGGCGCCGTGGCATTGGGCTTCATCGTCCTGCCGGTGGTGGTGCGCACCACCGACGAGATGCTGCGGCTCGTGCCCACGCAGATGCGCGAGGCGGCGCTGTCGCTCGGCATCCCGCAGTGGAAAGTCACCACCCACGTGCTCTACCGCGCAGCACTCTCGGGCATCCTCACCGGCGTGATGCTCGGCCTCGCGCGCATCTCGGGCGAGACCGCGCCATTGCTGTTCACCGCCTTCAACAACAATTTCTGGAGCCTGGATATCGGCGAGCCGATGGCCAACCTGCCGGTCACCGTCTACCAGTTCGCGATGAGTCCGTTCGACAACTGGCAGCAGTTGGCCTGGGCCGGCGCCTTCCTGATCACCTGCTTCGTCCTGACGGTCAGCGTGCTGGCCCGTACCCTCCTGCTGCGCAAGAAAATGGCCCATGACTAACGCCCCGATCGCCCTGCAGACCAGCGTCGCCGCGACTGAACCCATGGCGGCATCACCGGCCAAGCTGACGGCCCGCAACCTCGATTTCTTCTACGGCGATTTCCGCGCGCTGAAGGACATCAACTTCGTGGTGCCGGAGAAGCGTGTCACCGCGCTGATCGGTCCCTCCGGCTGCGGCAAGTCCACCCTGCTGCGCATCTTCAACAAGATCTATGCGATCTACCCCGGCCAGCGTGCCGAAGGGCAGATCATCCTCGACGGCCAGAACCTGCTCGATCCGAAGTACCCGATCAACCGGCTGCGCAGCAAGATCGGCATGGTGTTCCAGAAGCCCGTGCCGTTCCCGATGTCGATCTACGACAACGTGGCCTACGGCATCGGCCACTACGAGAAACTGAACAAGTCCGAGATGGATGACCGCGTGGAGGGTGCGCTGCGCCAGGGCGCGCTCTGGGACGAGGTGAAGGACAAGCTCAAGCAGAGCGCGCTCGGCCTCTCCGGCGGCCAGCAGCAGCGCCTGTGCATCGCCCGCGCGGTGGCGCTGAAGCCCGAGGTGATCCTGTTCGACGAGCCCACCTCGGCGCTGGATCCGATCGCCACCGGCAAGATCGAACAACTGATCGCCGACCTGAAGCAGCAGTTCACGATCCTGATCGTCACCCACAACATGCAGCAGGCCGCGCGCTGCTCCGACTTCACCGCCTTCATGTACCTCGGTGAGCTGGTCGAGCACGGTGCCACGCAGCAGATCTTCACCAAGCCCTCGAAGCAGCAGACCGAGGACTACATCACGGGACGCTTCGGCTGATGAGCACCGAACACATCGTCAAGAGCTTCGACGCCGAGCTCGAGCGCATCAACGGCGAGATCACCCGCATGGGCGAGATGGCGCTGGGCCAGATCCAGGCCGCCGTCGACGTGCTGCAGCGCCGCGACAGCAAGGCCGCCGAGCGCGTGACCATCAACGACGACGCCATCGACGAGCTCGAGCGCGCCGTCTCCAGCGACGTGCTGCGCGTGCTCGCCCTGCGTCAGCCGATGGCACGCGACCTGCGCGAGGTCTACGCCGCCCTGCGCATCTCCGCCGACATCGAGCGCATCGGCGATTACGCCTCGAACGTGGCCAAGCGTACGATGGTGCTGAACCAGAGCGCACCGGTGGCGCCGGCGCGCGGTCTCCCTGCCCTGGCGGAATTGGCCAGCGACCTGCTCGCCGAGGCGCTCGAGGCCTACCGCCTGCGCGATGCCGACCGCGCGGCGCGCATGCGTGATCGCGACGCCGAGCTCGATGCCGCCTACACCAGCCTGTTCCGCGAGCTGCTCACGTACATGGCGGAGGATCCGAAGCAGATCACGCCGTGCACGCACCTGCTGTTCATGGCCAAGAACATCGAGCGCATCGGCGACCACGCCACGAATATTGCTGAAAACACGTGGTTCTTGGTGCATGGCGAGCCGATGGGCGGCCTCCGCGAGAAGGCCGACAAGACCAGCGAGTGAGCGTGCCGGCGGAGTCGGCTGCTATCCTCGCGGCATGAGCGAGTACGACGAACACGGGCCGCATGGCAGCACGGCCGCCGCCGATGCACCGCCGCTGGCCGCGCGCTTCCGCGGCTTCCTGCCGGTGGTGGTCGATGTCGAGACCGGCGGATTCGACGCCGCGCGGCACGCGCTGCTGGAGATCGCTGCGGTGCCGATCCAGATGGACGACGAGGGCTTCCTGTTTCCCGGCGAAACCGTGAGCGTGCACGTCGAACCGGACCCCGGCCTCGAGATCGATCCGAAGTCGCTGGAGATCACCGGCATCCAGCTCGACCACCCGTTCCGCGACGCGCAGCCGGAGAAGATCGCGCTGGACCGCATCTTCGCGCCGGTACGCGCGGCGGCGAAGCGCAATGGCTGCCAGCGCGCCATCCTCGTCGGCCACAACGCCCACTTCGACTTGGGCTTCCTCAACGCCGCCATCGCCCGTGTGGGCCACAAGCGCAGCCCCTTCCACCCGTTCAGCACGATGGACACGGTGACGCTGGCCGGCATGGCCTATGGCCAGACCGTGCTGGCCAAGGCCTGTCAGGCCGCTGGCCTGCCGTGGGACAGCCGCGAGGCGCACTCGGCCGTCTACGACACCGAGCGCACGGCGCAGTTGTTCTGCGCGGTGATGAACCGCTGGAAGCAGTTCAACGATCTCGATCTGCTGCGCGCTCGATCAAGCCCCGCCACAGCCCATAGAGGCTGATCGCGATCCACGCGAGCTGCATCAGGAAGGGCGTGAGCACGTCGGTGATCGGCGCCGGCGAGCCGAAGATCGACACGAGGATGAAGATCGAGCCGAACAGGTTGGCGAGCTGATAGCCGATCGAGCTGCCCTGCAGCTTGCCCGCCTGCAGCAGCGCATAGGCCAGCAGCACGAAGGCGATGCCGGCCATGCCGACGACATCGAACCACTGCAGCGTCATGCCGCGCCCCGCTGGCGCACGGCCTCGAACAGGGCCACACCGGTCGCCACGGAGACGTTGAGGCTCTCCATGTCGCCCGGCATCGGGATGCGGACGAGCTGGTCGCAGGTCTCGGCCGTGAGGCGGCGCAGGCCATCGCCCTCACCCCCCAACACCAATCCCACGTTGCCCTTCAGGTCGAGCGCGTAGAACGAGGCCTTGGCTTCGCCGGCGAAGCCGTACAGCCACACGCCGAGGTCCTTCAGCTCGCGCAGTGCGCGGGCGAGGTTGGTGACCTGCACCAGCGCGATGCGGTCGGCCGCGCCGGCCGCGGTCTTGCGCACGGTGGCCGTCACGCCCACCGCCTTGTCCTTCGGGATGACCACGCAGGTGACGCCCGCCGCGGCCGCGCTGCGCAGGCAGGCACCAAGGTTGTGCGGGTCCTGCACGCCGTCGAGCACCAGCACCAGCGCCTTGCCGTCGGCGCCTTCGACCAGGCCCTTCAGGTCCCTCTCGTCGAGCAGCTTGGCGGCCTCGTAGCGCGCGGCCACGCCCTGGTGGCGGGTGCCGCCACTGATGCCTTCCAGCGCCTGCGTATTGACCTTGCGCACCGGGATGCCGCAGTCGACGGCCTCTTTCTCGATTTCGCTGAGGCGCGGGTTCTTGCCGCTGTTCTCCATCAGCACTTCGCGCACGTTGGCAACGTCGTGCTCGAGGGCGGAGGCGAC
>DMHI01000278.1 GCA_003449515.1 Lysobacteraceae bacterium
TCGATGCGCTGCCGCGTCCAGGTGTCACCGTTGTCGCTGGAGCGGAAAATCAGCCCGCCGTGGCCGCCCACCCACAATTCACCGGCCGCGCTGGCGATGGCGGTGATGGTCTGCCGGGTCGGCAGCGGGCGCTGCACCCAGGTGCCGCCCTCGTCGCTGGAGTGCACCAGGATGCCGCGTTCGCCGACGGCGAACAGACCCGCCGGGGTGCGGACAAGGTCGAGCAGAAGGGCCTGCGCCGCGAGCGGCTTGAGTTCGGCCGGCTGCAGCGCCGGATCGTGCTCGCCCAGCGCACCCGGGGGAAGCGCCGCTTGCGCGGCACCGGCCACGGCGATCGCGACGGCGACGGACAGCGCCGCCAGAGCCCTCGCGGGCGGTGAAGACATCAGGTGCATTGCGACTCTCAAGAAAAACGGGCGACGCCTGGGGAGCGCCGCCCGGGGAAGAAGCACGCCGCGGCGCGAGGCCGCGGCGCGATGATCAACGGACGCCCGCAGCGCGCAGGTTCTGCGGCGAGAAATCCGCCGGTGTCGCCTGGTAGCCGAAGTCGAAGGGACGATCCTCCTCGTTGTCGAGCAGGCCGGCCAGGTAGCGGCCCGACTTCAGATCGTAGTGCGCCTCGATCGTCGACCAGAAGGTGGGCACCTCGTAGTAGTTGATCGACGGCGCCTCCGACACGCGCCAGATGTTGCCCTGGCCGTCGTAGTGGTCGATCGCGAGGATCTGGTAGCTGTCCTCGTCGAGGTAGAAGGTGCGGCGGCTGTTGATGTGGCGCGCACCGGCCTTCAGCTTGGCCTCGACCACCCACACGCGATGCAGCTCGTAGCGCATGAAGTCGGGGTTGAGGTGGCCCGGCCGCACGAGATCGGCGATCTTGGTGTTGTTGCTGTGCGCCTTGTACGAGTTGTAGGGCACGAACATCTCGCGCTTGCCCACCTTGGTCCACTCGAAGCGGTCCATCGCGCCGTTGAACATGTCGGTCATGTCATTGGTGGCGAGGCCGTCCGAAGCGGTGGCCGGGTTGTCGTAGGCCACGTTCGGCGCACGCCGCACGCGGCGCTGGCCGGGGTTGTAGATCCACGCCTGGCGCGGCGCGGCCTTGGCGTTCAGCGTCTCGTGCACCAGCAGCACCTGGCCGGCGAGTCGCGCCGGGCCCAGCACGTCCTGCAGGAAGTACACGAGGATGTTGTTGATGTTCTCGGTGGTGTTGCCGGGCTTGTAGTAGAGGCCGAGCAGACGTTCCTGCAGGCGGATCACCTGGTACTGCCCGCCCGGCGTCGGTGCCACGCGGTTGGCCCAGCGGCGACCGGACACGCCCTTGTACTTGAGCTTGTGGTTCCAGATCAGCTCATGGGCGTTCTGCGGCACCGGGAAGGGGAAGCCCTCGGCACAGTTCTGCACGCCCTCGCCATCGGCCACCAGACGGCACTGCGTGGCGTTGCGACGGGTGAAGTCGTAGATGCGCTGCGGGAACGAGGCCGACCGGCGCGTCGGATAGACATCCATGCGGAAGGTCGGGTAGCGCTCGAACATCGCCTTCTGCCCGGCCGTGAGGTTCGCGGCGTGCTGGGCGACATTGGCGCGGGTGATCTGGAACTTCGGCCGATCGGCGGCGAACGGATCAGGATGGAACATCCCGACGCGGAAACCCGCCGGCGGACGGGTGATGCCGCCCTGCCAGGCCGGGATGGTGCCAGCGGCATTCCCGGCCCGCTCGGCGCCAACCGGGGTCAGGGACTGGCCGAGCTGCGCGGCCCGGGCCGCATCGACTGCGGCGTGGGCGACGCTGGCCGCGAGGGCCAGCGCGCCGAAGGAGGCTGCGAGCGCAGCCTTGGTGGTGAGTTTCATGGTTCCTCCCAGGAGCATCGGATGGTCAGAAGGCGTAGCGGACGCTGGCGGACGCGAAATCGCGATCAGCGATCTGGTTGTAGGGCTCGCCGCCGGAGAAGCGGGTCCACGACAGATCGAAAATCCACGCGTTCAGGTAGTTCACTTCCGCACCGACCGTGAGCGACTTGCGGCCTTCGAGGAAGTTGCCGCCCGGGCCCGGCGAGATGCCGTCCACGTCATGGTTGAACGCCACGCGCGGCGAGAAGGTGAACGCGGTCCCGAGGAAGCTGTTGTAGTCGGCGCGCACGGCGAGGCGGTAGCCCCACGAGAAGTCGGTGGGGAAGCCGCCGGTGAGCGTGAACGGGTTGCGCGAGCAGCCCGCGAGCGCCGGATTGAACACCGCCGCGGCATTGGTGCCGACAAAGCGCGGCACATCGGCGATCGAGCAGCCGCCGCCGGTGTCGGTGCCCTCGCCCTCGTAGCGCAGGCTCGGGTCGAGGTCGACATCGGTCCAGCCCACCTCGGCGACGGTGGCGATCTGGTCGGCACCGAGCACCTGGCCGAAGACCTTGGTGAAGGTCATCTGCACCTGCGTTGCAGCGTGCTCGCGCCAGCCGCGGACCTCCTGGCCCAGCGCGGCCTGGCCGAGCTGGCTGCGGAACTGGTAGGCCGGCGGCGCGCCCTGCGCGGCGATGAAGGTGTTGAGGGGCGTCAGCGCGGCGAACAGCAGCTCGACGTCGTCGATCTGCACCGGCAGGTTCGGGCGGTAGCTCACCTCGCCCTGGAAGGCGATGCCGAGCGGCAGGTTGGTGTTCCAGCTCATGCCGTAGAGCTGGATGTCTTCGGGATACTCCACGAAGAAGCGACCGCTGGTCGCCGTCGGGCCGGTGACAGCGCGACCGGAGAGCAGGGGCAGGCGGCTGTGGTAGTTGACGAAGTAGAAGCCGAACTCGGTCTCGTTCAGCGCCTCGGCGTACCAGCGCACCGCCGCGCCGTACTGGCCGTCATCGCGGGCGTTGCGGTTCGGATCACGCGCCACCGCGCCGCCGCAGCCGAGCGTGGCGATGGTGGCATTGGTCACGCCCGGCGGCAGGTTGGTGAAGTTGAGGTCGGTGTTGAGCACGCCGGCCGGGCCGCCGAAGCAGGTGGCGAAGAATCGCTCCGGGTTGTTGACCGGCTGCGGGATCACGCCGAAACCCAGCATCACGTAGGTGCCACCCGGCGTGGCGAAATCGTTGGCGCTGAAGTAGGTGCCGGCGGCATCGATCTCGAACTCTTCGAACTCGAACTGGTAGAAGCCCTCCACCGCGACGTTCTCGGTGAGGTTGAAGGTGGCCCACAGCGAGTCGACCGGCAGGAAGGCCTCGCGCAACTCGGCACCCGCGACGCGCAGCGCCGACAGGTTGATCGGGTTGATCACGTTGATGCCGTTCTGGATGAAGGTGCTCTCGCCCCAGCTGATGACCTGGCGGCCGAGGCGCCAGCTGCCGCTCTGCCCGGCGAGCTCGAAGTCGTGGAAGACGAACGCATCGAGCAGTTGGAAGCGTTCGCCGATCAGGTCCTGGGCGGTGCGCGTGAGATCGGCGCGGTCGGCGTTCTCGAAGTCGTAGAAATAGGTGGCGCGGGCGAAGGCACCCCAGTTGCGCCAGCCGAGTTTCATCTCGGAGGTGATCTTCACCGTGTTGGCGATCGCGTCGCCCTTGTCGTACTTCAGATTGCCGTCGTCACGGTTGGCCGAGAAGCGGCCGGGTGCGGCCACCTGCGCCGGCGAACCCGGGAAGCCACCCGCGCAGGCCGGCAGCGGGTTGGTGGCCGAGACCGGAGCCAGCGGCAGCACGATGGCGTTCTGCGCGCACAGCAGCGGGTTGAACTGGCTCTTGGCCACAAGGCTGGGATCGCGGTCTTCGGTGCGCCAGGAGAAGCCGTAAGACAGCGTGGTATCGACGCTGCCGGTGAATTCGCCGCGGCCGAACTCGAAGGCCTGCGCGGCAGGAGCCAGCAGCGCGAGGCCGACGGCAGCGGCGAGCGGAGCGAGCGTGGCGCCGCTGCGCTTGGAAAGGGTGGACTTCATCGGGGCTTCCTCGGACCAGGGGTTGGGAGCGCATCGGGCCATCTAGACCAAAAGCTCTAACGCGAGCGCCAGCCCATATTAAGAGCGCGTTACGAAAGAGTGCAATGCTCTGGCGTACGGTGAGCCGGCACCGTACTGACGCGCCGCAGCACGGGTTGGCGGGGCGATCCGCCGCGCATGCCGGTCACGGCGGAAAGTCGGCGGCGACTGGCTGGAAGCCGCGCGGCGACCAGCCGATCAGCGTCTCGGCCGCAGCGCCGTCGAAGCAGAGATCGGCATCGAGGCGCGCGGCAAGACCGCGCGCGATGCCGATCCGCCCGGCCAGCGCAGCCGCCCGCCACGGCAGCGGCAGCACCCGGCATCCCGGCGCGCCGGCGGCCACCGCACGCGCCAGCACGGTGCCGAACTCCAGCCGCTCGCCGCCGGGCAGGTCGAGGGCGA
>DMHI01000259.1:0-746 GCA_003449515.1 Lysobacteraceae bacterium
GAGTAGATCGCGACGACGGGCTTCGCGCCCTCGCAGGCCATGCCGGCGGCGAGCGTCACCGCGTGCTGCTCGGCGATCGCCACGTCGAAATAGCGCTCGGGGTATTCCTTGCTGAAGCGCACCAGGCCCGAGCCTTCGCGCATCGCCGGGGTGATGCCGAGCAGCTTCGGCTCGGCGGCCGCAGCGTCGCAGAGCCAGTCGCTGAAGACGTCGGTGTAGGTGGGCTTCTTCGCACCGCCCTTGCTGACGACGCCCAAGTCCGGGTCGAAGGGCGAGACGGCGTGGTAGCCGATCTGGTCGCCTTCGGCGCGCTCGTAGCCCTTGCCCTTGGTGGTGATGACGTGCAGCAGCTGCGGGCCCTTCTTGCCCTTCAGCAGTTTCATCGCCTGCAGCAATGCCGGCAGGTCGTGGCCGTCGATCGGGCCGGTGTAGTGGAAGCCCATCTCCTCGAACAGCGTCGAGGGCACGAACATGCCTTTCGCGTGCTCTTCCCAACGTTTCACGAAGCGCGCGGCCGGGCTCTTGCGCTTGTCGCCGAGGATCTTCTTGCCGCCCTCGCGCACCGCGTTCAGCGTTTCCGACGACATCAGCTTGCCGAGCATGGTCGTCAGGCCGCCGACGTTCTCGGAGATCGACATGCGGTTGTCGTTGAGCACCACCAGCACATCGGGTTCCGGGTCCATGCCGCCGGCGTGGTTCAGGGCCTCGTAGGCCATGCCGGCGGTCATCGCGCCATCGCCGATCAC